>NZ_CP171136.1:2400000-2708059 GCF_043187465.1 Sphingobacterium cellulitidis
TTACTGAGGAAATGTTGGCGGACATTAACAAAGACACCGTTGATTTCCAATTAAACTTTGACGACTCCCTTGAAGAACCAACCGTACTTCCAACCAGAATTCCAAACTTACTTGTAAATGGAGCTTCTGGGATTGCTGTAGGTATGGCAACAAATATGGCTCCTCATAACTTAACTGAAGTTATTGATGGTACCATCGCTTATATCGATAACCGCGATATCGAAATTTCAGAGTTAATGACCTATGTCAAAGGACCAGACTTCCCTACAGGAGGTTTGATCTATGGTTATAATGGTGTTAAAGAAGCTTTTGAAACCGGTCGTGGTCGAATCGTGATGCGTGGTAAAGCGGAAATCGAAACTACTAAATCTGGTAAAGAGATTATTATCGTAACGGAAATCCCTTATCAAGTGAATAAATCGGATATGATCAAAAGAACTGCCGATTTAGTTCAAGAAAAGAAAATTGAAGGTATCTCTGAAATTAGAGATGAATCTTCTAAGGATATCCGTATCGTCTATGAAATAAAACGTGATGCAAATGCAAATGTGGTTTTAAATAACCTTTATAAGCATACAGCATTACAAACATCCTTCTCAGTAAACAACATCGCTCTAGTTAAGGGTAGACCACAAATGATGAACTTAAAGGATATGATCCATGAGTTCGTTGAACACAGACATGATGTGGTAATCCGTAGAACTAAGTTCGAACTTGCTGAAGCTGAAAAAAGAGCCCATATCCTGGAAGGTTATTTGATCGCTCTAGATCACTTGGATGAGGTTATCAAATTGATTCGTAATTCAGATACTCCAGAAGATGCTCGTGTTGGCTTAATGGAGCGTTTCGCACTTTCTGATATCCAAGCTCGTGCAATCCTAGATATGACCCTAAGAAGGTTGACAGGACTGGAACGTGATAAGATTAAGGAAGAATATGCTGAACTTATGAAAACGATCGAGTATTTGAAAGAAGTTCTTGCTGACGAATCCCTACGCTTCAAAATCATCAAAGATGAATTAGTTGAAGTAAAAGAAAAATATGGTGATGAAAGACGCTCTCATATCGTACATTCTGCTGAAGATTTACGTATGGAAGACTTCATCGATGACGAGGAAGTTGTGATTACAATTTCTCATAATAGTTATGTAAAACGTACTCCATTAACAGAGTACCGTGTTCAAGGACGTGGTGGTAAAGGTGCAATTGGATCTACTACCCGTGATGAAGACTTTACTGAACATATTATCACGGCATCCGCTCACAACTACCTATTATTATTTACGGAAGCAGGTCGTTGTTTCTGGTTGAGAGCATTTGAAATTCCTGAAGGTAGCCGTACTTCTAAAGGACGTGCATTACAGAATATCATCAATATTCCTAAGGATGAAAAAATCAAGGCATATATTAAGGTCACAAACCTTAAAGATCAAGAATACCTTGAAAATAATTTCATCATTATGTGTACTAAGAAAGGTACCATTAAGAAAACTTCACTTGAAGCGTACTCTAGACCAAGAGCAAACGGTATCAACGCGATTAACATTAATGAAGGTGACCAACTTTTAGAAGCTACATTAACTAATGGTTCAAGTGAAATTGTCATGGCTCTACGCTCCGGACGTGCCATCCGATTCAATGAATCTACCGTTAGACCGATGGGAAGAACTGCAACAGGTGTTCGTGGTATCACCCTTGCAAGTGAAAAAGATGAGGTTGTTGGCATGATTAGTGTTAATAATCAAGAAACAACTGTATTGGTAGTTTCTGAAAAAGGATACGGTAAACGTACTGATATCGATGATTACAGAATTACGAATCGCGGTGGTAAAGGAGTAAAAACAATTAACGTTACGGACAAGACCGGTGAATTGGTAGCTATTAAAGGTGTTACTGATGAAAACGACTTAATGATTATCAATAAATCAGGAATTGTTATCCGTATCGGAGTTGAAAGCTTACGTGTGATGGGTCGTGCTACTCAAGGTGTGAAATTAATCACCCTGAAAGATACCGACGAAATCGCATCAGTAACCAAAGTGGAAAGACAAGAGGACGAAGAGGAATTAGACGTTGAAGGTGCTGAAGGAGCAGAAAACTCAACAGACAATGAATCAGCTAACACGGAGAATGAAGAACAAGAATAGATTTATTTCAGGTGCTTTAGGAGCATTTTTACTATTGGGTACCCAGGCTGCCAATGCGCAATCTGCCTACAAAGAGGCTAGTAATGCCTTTGCGCTATATACTCAAACCGGTAATATTGCTAATTTAGATAATGCCAGAAAACAAATTGACAATATCTATAAAACTAAACGCGACTCATCTAAAACTAAAGTCAATGTCCTTAGAGCAATGGTATTGAGTTCCTTAGCCTATGCTGACTCTACTCGTACCATTAAACTAAACGCCGACCCTATTGATTTGACTTATCAAACAATGGGAAAGATTGACAAAAAAGATCAACCTGGATATGCAGGTGAATTGAAATATGTCAATCAAAATTTAGCAGCTGCATTAATCTATCGTGCTAATAAGTTCTTGGAAGCTAAGAAATTTGACGAAGCCTACACTGACTTTAGCCGGGTAAATGAACTGGATGCTAAAAGTGGCGATGTCACTTATAACCTTGCTTTGTTAGCAACTAAAGCTGGAAAAACCGAGGATGCAATTAAATATTATAACATAATCCATGAATCTGGAAATATGACTGCCCAGCAGTTTATTGAATTGGCAAATATCTACGACCAACTGGATGAGAAACAAAAAGCTCTAACCACATTGGAAGAAGGTAGAACCAAATTCCCAGAAGATAAAGGCTTGTTATTCTTATTAATTGAAAAATACGCTAAGAGTAATGCCTACGATGCTATCGTTCCAATTATTGAACAAGCAATTAAATTGGAACCTGAAAACATCGAATTAAATTACCTTGCGGGGTATGCTAATGAGAATGCTAATAATTTGGAAATTGCCAAATCTTATTACGAAAAGGTATTGGAGTTGGATCCAAATAATTACGAATCAAACTTGGCCCTTGGCTTAATAAACTTAAACAAGTTTTTAAAAGATACCGAAGATCAGGAATCGCAATACAATGCGCAGAATTATTTGTTGAAAGCAAATGAAATCAAGCCTTATGAAATCAATGCGTTGAAATCATTGGCTTTATTTTATCAAAAAACAGATGATGACACCCAATTGGATCGGGTTAATCTTTTATTAAACCAACTTTCAAATTAAACAAACAATAAAATAGATATGAATTTTAGAAAATCGATATTATTTGTAGGATTGCTTTTTGCAACCAGTTCTACTGCCCTATTTGCACAGTCGGGCAATGTAAAGAAAGCAAAAGCAGCTATTGTTAAATACGAAGAATTAAAAGCTGCTGGTTCTGCTGAATTAGGTAAATCTAACCTTACTGCAGCTCAAGAAGCTATTGATGCCGCTGTAGTTCATGACAAAACTAAAGATGATCCTGAAGCTTGGACTTATTATGCATTGGTGTACTCAAACCTTGCAAATTTGAATAAAAGTGCTGAAGATGCGACCAAAGCAAAAGATGCTATTGCTAAAGCTACGGAACTTGATAAAGATAAAAAGCATGCTGACAACATCTTAGTAGCTGGACAAACACTTGGTCAATTCAAATTTAACGAAGGTGTTGCTGCTTGGGATAAACAAGATTATAAAACTGCATATGCAGATTTCTCAGATGCATTAACTTACCTTCCTGGTGATACTACCCTAACCTTCTATTCAGGTCTTGCGGCAGTACAAAACAAGGAGTATGATAAAGCAATTGAGAAATACAAAGAATTAGTTCCAATTAAGGAATACTCTAGCCATAAAACAATTTTGGTAGACCTTCCTAAATTGTACCTTCAAAAAGGTGATACAGCATCTGCAATTACTGCAGCAGCTGAAGCTGTAGCAGCTTATCCAAATGATAATGATGCTGTTGTTCAAAACATCGAATTGAACTTAATCACTGGTAATGAAGCAAAAATCGTTTCTGATATCGAATCTCAAGTTGCAAAAGATCCTCAAAATAAAAGCTTACACTATTATTTAGGCTTAGCTTATGGTGCTGCTGGTGATACTGAAAAATCCCTAGCTTCTTACCAAAAAGCTCTAGAAATCGACCCTAATTACCTTGAAGCAAACACAAATGCTGCAGTGGTAATCATGAACGGTGGCCGTGAGGAACTAATGAAACTTAATGAAGACAAATCAATTCCTACTACTGAATACAATAAAAGAGTTGAAGGAATCAAAGGAAAAATTGCTCAAGCAGTTCCATACCTTGAGAAATCAGTTGAGCTAGATCCTAAAAACGTAGACGCGTTAAGAAATCTAAAAAATTATTACGATTTCATGAACGACGAAGCTAAATCAGCTGAAATTCAAGCAAAAATTGAAGCTTTAAACTAAGCTATACTCATAAAAAAAATGAAGGGATGAACTTTTGGTTCATCCCTTCATTTTTTTTATGAGTATTTAGTAGTTAGTATTTAGTATTTAGATTTCCTAAATAGTTTGATAATACGGCTTACTGAATGTTTTGACGATACAGTCTCACTTAAGATTTTATTGAGTCAATACTAATAAACTATCCTTATCAGCCATAGGTCTAAATACTAAATACTATATACTAAATACTATTATCAGCCTAACGCGACGTCTAGCACCATCATGACCACAAAGCCTAGGATAAATCCAAGGATAGGAATATCAGAGTGTTCTTCTTGTTGTGTTTCGGGGATTACTTCTTCAATTACTACGAATATCATTGCACCTGCGGCGAATGAAAGGGCATAAGGAAGGATTGGCATAAAGAACCCGACAGCGAATGCTCCTAGCACCGCAAAAACAGGTTCTACGATTGCAGATAATTGACCATATTGAAAACTTTTCCATCTGGACAATCCCATTCGACGAAGTGGCATTGATACGGCAATTCCCTCTGGGAAGTTTTGTAATCCTATACCCATTGCCAACAAAACAGCACCGGTGATACTGGCTTCAGGAACATCTAATGCTGCGCCACCAAAGAGAACCCCAACCGCCAAACCTTCAGGAATATTATGTAAAGCGATAGCAATAGTTAATAAAGTAGTTCTATGTAAGGACGATTTTGGTCCTTCTGTTTTTAAGAAATTCAAGTGCAGGTGGGGCATCAATTTATCTAAACCAAAAATAAAAAGTGCTCCTAGAATAAAACCAATTGCGGAAGGCATCACTTTGGAAAACCCTTCGCCAGAACTCATTTCAATGGCTGGTGAAAGTAAAGACCAGAAACTGGCCGCAACCATGACCCCTCCAGTAAATCCCAGCATGCCATTCAATAACTTTTTATTGACTCCTTTGAAAAGAAAAACGCCGGCAGCACCTAATGCAGTTACTCCCCAAGTGAATAATCCAGCGAACAAAGCCGCAACGACAGCATTCTGTTTTCCAAGAAACTCTACTAATTCATCTATCATTTGATCCAGTGCAGAATAATTTGCTGAAAATAAGTATTCTAATTTAGATTCTAATAAAATAATACGCTTAATTGTACATCTGTCGATGTTTTTAGGTAATGTAGAAAATAGATTCAATTAAATATTGAGGGAATTTGAAAAAGTTATTTTCAATTGCTCCCATTCCTGATATTAAATAGGTTTCCATAAAAAAAGGAGCTGATTTACAGCTCCTTTCTTATCAAATATGTAATTTTTTATCTTAGATGCGATCTCAACATCCAAGCAGTTTTTTCATGTTTTTCTAATAATCCAACGAGGAAATCCTCAGTTCCAGCATCATTATGTTCTTCTGCTAGTTTAATGTCTTCTCTCAATGAGATAATTAAACTCTCGTAATCATTCAACAACTCAGCGATAAATCCCTGACTATCATTCTTTTTATATTTCATTTCAGTCAGTTGCGTCAATTCCAAGAATTCCTTCATGGTACCTACTGCATAATGACCAATCGCACGAACTCTTTCCGCTACCTCATCGATAATTTCAGCCAATTCTGAATAAAGTTCTTCAAAAAATATATGTTGCGCGTGAAAATCCGGACCTTCAATATTCCAGTGTGCATTACGAACCTTTGTATAAAGCACATTCTCATCTGCCAAAAGCTTATTTAATAATCCTGCTACAACTTTTGTGTCCTGTTCTTTAATTCCTATATCAGTTTTCATATTCCTATTTATTTAAAATGTTAATGTAATTTCTTGCCAATTTGTTTTATTTATTTTTAATATCGGCTAGCTGTATTCAATTTTTCCAAAGCTTCGTCACCTAATCTCAATTGCAAAGCAGAAACAAAACCTTGTAAATGACTTTCTTTTGTCGCACTGGCTATGGGAGCCGTAATATTAGGTTGAGCTATTAACCACGCTAATGCAACTGAGGCTGCTGAAGTTCGGTATGCCGAAGCCACATCATTCAATGCTGCAACAATACGTTGCCCTCTTTCATTCCAATATCTTTTTTCAATACCTTCTCCCCTTTTGGATTTCGAAAAATCATCATCAGTCAAATACTTCCCTGATAAAAATCCACTCGCCAAAGAATAATATGGAATAACGGCTAGACCATATTGTTGAACCGTTTCCGCATATTCAGTTTCATATTTCTCCCGATCATACAAGTTATATTCAGGTTGAAGGGAGATATATTTCGGTAATCCTAATCTACTTGATGTGTCCAAACTTTCCAATAAACGATCTGTTTTGATATTGGATGCTCCAATGTATCGAACCTTTCCTTCTTTTATCAAATCCTCATAAGCTCTTAAGGTTTCCTCCACTGGGGTATCTAAATCATCGTAATGGGTTTGATATAAATCAATATACTCTGTTTGCAATCGATTTAAGGAAAGTTCAACCTGCTCCTTTATATAGTCTGCCTTGGTATTGGTTTTACTGTCATAACCAAACCTTCCAGCAACTTTAGTCATCAAGACAACTTTTTCCCGGTTATTTCTCTCTTTCAGCCAATTTCCAATAATAGTTTCTGACTCACCACCCTTATTGCCGGGCACCCAGTGAGAATAATTGTTGGCTGTATCAATTGCATTGAAACCCAGATCCATAAATTGATCTAAAATTTCAAAGGATTGTTTTTCATCCAAGGTCCAACCAAAAACATTTCCCCCAAAAATTAAGGGTACTATTTCTAAATCAGACTCTCCAAATTTTACGATTTTATCCATTTAAGCACGAATTTTTAGTATTAACAATTTACTCATTATTTAGCAGATAAAGGCCTTTTTCAAGCTTTATATTGTCATAAAAAAGTCGATATATCATACCGCATTACCTTACAATTCGTACTTTTGTTCTTTGTCAAAAAATAAAATGTCTAAAGAGATTCCTTACTTCCATTTATTTCAAGAAGATACAGAACAAATCAGCCTTCCGAGTCGGTTTACTTTTCCATTTTGTTATGAACCTCATGAACTAAGTACACTTGCCGCAAAACAAGTTCAAGATTATTTAATTTGTCAACAAGATTTTGACCATAACTTCGGATTGGACCCTGAACAAACCGGATTGATCATCGGAAAAATGTTTGGCGTATTGGTAGTGAAAGATCAAGATGGCCAATTAGGATTTCTTTCCGCTGTATCTGGAAAATTAGCCGGAACAAATAGACATAATTATTTTGTGCCCCCAATCTTTGATATGCTTGACCCTGAAGGTTTTTTTCTGAAGGAAGAAGAAATAATCAATCAAATAAATAGAGATATTGAACAGCTTCAAAATTCAACAGCATTAAAAGACTTAAAAACTAAGCTAGCAAGCACAAGGGCTCAAGAGGAACAAGCCTTGGCAGATATGCGTACCTTACATAAAAAGAATAAAGCCGAAAGGAAGGCTATTCGAAATACCCATAAAGAATCCCTTTCTATCGACGAATATAAAGTGATCGAAGAGGATTTAATCAAACAGAGTTACCGGGACCAGCATCATTATGATGTGCAAAAAGAACTCTCAGCCAAGAATATCCTACAGGCTGAAACTGAATTGAATGAAATTCTCAACCAAATTGACCTTTTAAAGCAGGAAAGAAAACTGCGTTCCTCTAATCTTCAGAATGAACTTTTTGACCAATATCATTTCCTAAACGCCAATCAGCAGCGTAAATCTGTATTGGATATATTCAAGAATGGTAAAAACATAATTCCACCTGCAGGTGCTGGCGAATGTGCTGCTCCAAAACTGCTTCAATATGCTTTTGAGCATAACTTGAAACCCATATCTATGGCAGAATTCTGGTGGGGCTCATCGCCTAATCAAGAGGTCCGGAAGCATCTGAACTTCTACCCCGCCTGTCGAGGTAAATGTGAGCCTATTTTGGAACATATGCTCCAAGGTTTGTCCGTCGATCCTAATCCCATGCTGGAAAACCCTGCCGATGGCAAGGAATTGGAAATCATCTTTGAAGATGATGCAATCATCGTAGTGAACAAACCAGCAGAATTCCTTTCGGTACCGGGCATCAATGTCCAAGATAGCGTGCAAAGCCGGATTATGGCAAAATATCCGAATCTGGATAGCCCATTGATCATTCATCGATTGGATATGTCTACCTCAGGAATTCTTGTTCTTGCAAAAACCAAGGAGGCACATCAATTTATTCAAGGTCAATTTATCAATCATACGGTTAAGAAAAGATATACCGCCCTTCTAGATGGCATTATCCAACAGCCTGAAGGTTTAATTGATCTTCCACTAAGGGTGGACCTGGATGATCGACCTAGACAGGTAGTTTGTTACGAATATGGAAAACCTGCGCAAACAAAATATAAAATTGTAGCCATCGAAGGTCAGCATACGCGAATCCATTATTTCCCGCTAACGGGAAGAACCCATCAATTGAGAGTTCATTCTGCTCATGCTAAAGGCTTGAATTGTGCTATTATTGGCGATGACCTCTATGGAAAACGGGCAAACCGTTTGCATTTACATGCGGGATATATTCAATTTATTCACCCCCATTCCAAAGCATCAGTTTCCTTTGAGGTATCGGACCCGTTTTAGATTTCGCGGGATTTCTTTAACTTAATGCAAATAATCACACCGTAATGGAAGTCTTAAGATATGCCTATCAACATCCTCAATTAAAATCATCCGACTTGGAACTGATTTTTGAAGCCCATGACCAAGTCCATTTATCAAAAGGGGATTTTATATTGGAAAAAGGTCATATAGCCAATGAATACTATATTGTGGAAGAAGGCTTAGTCCGGACCTATTTATATGATTATGAAGGCAATGAAATCAGCACTGGCTTTTCCGGAAAAAATGAAGTTGTAATTGAAGTTGCCTCGATTTTTCAAAGAATTCCAACCCAAGAATATATACAATGTTTAACAGATTGTATCTTATGGAAAATTGATTACGAAAAATTTCAAGACCTTTTCCATAAAATCCCTGCTTTCCGAGAATGGGGTCGTGCTTGGATGGCTTTTGAACTATATCTGTCCAAGAAAAGAGCAACGGAAATGATTACAGAGCCCGCAAAAATGAGATATCTCCATCTCATGGAAGAAAAACCACAAATTATCCAGCAAGCACCCCTCAAATATATTGCCTCCTATTTAGGCGTAACAGATAGTTCCCTTAGTAGAATCCGTAAAGAAATCCTTAACGATTAATAATAAAAACAAAGATGATGGATTATTTTGAAGACCAAACCTTTCAGAATATCAATTTTATAGATAGCCCCCTTCACAAGGGCGAATATGAATACTGTAAATTTCTTCAATGCAATTTTGAAGGGGTAAACCTCAACAATTATAAATTTATCGATTGCCAATTTGTTGACTGCAATTTATCCATTGCAAAAATTGAACAATGTAGTTTCCAAGACATCCTATTCAAAAACTGCAAGCTACTGGGATTACGATTTGATAGTATTAACCCATTTAATATCCAACTCCGTTTCGAGGAGTCCAGCTTAGACCATAGCTCATTCTACAATTGCAATATCAAAGGAACAGTCTTCTCGAATTGCCGTTTGCATCAGGTAGACTTTGAAAACGCACAATTAACCAATGCCAGCTTTGCAGGATCCGATATGAAGGACGCACAATTTATTAACTCCAATCTCGAGAAAGTGGACTTTAGAGAATCAAAAAACTTGATTTTAGATCCAAGCATCAATAAAGTCAAAGGAGCGAAAATAAATCTCAATAGCCTGCCTGGTCTATTATTAAAATACAAGTTATCCATCAGCATCTAATCGAAATTTTATTTTTCAAGAAGAATCTAATTTTAGATTTCACAAACTGTTACAAGGCAATATGAATTATAGGTTGTGAATCAATCGTAATTTATTCTGCTACTTAACAAGTTATTCGGCTTTAGTTAGAGTCAAGTATTGAAAATTGTCGGACCATGGTCGGACCTAATAGGGACCTCCTTCGAATTTTTTCGGCAAAGGTCCGAAGAAGGTCCGAAGAAGGTCCGAAGAAGGTCCGGCAAAAGTGCGGTAGATCCATGAATTTTTCCTGAAGTATTTTTCAATTTAGTATTTAATTGCCACTCCAGATTTACACAATTTCAGACCATAACATTTAGGATTTTGAAAAAGGAAATTAACCTATTTGTCAAAAAGCCTGAATAAATAGTAGCAAGGATTCTATTTCTCGGGCATTATCCTTAATTTTAGGGATATGAAGATATTGGCCTTTGGAGCGAGTAATAGCTCCGATTCTATTAATAAAAAGCTGGTTAGCAGTGTAAGTAAATATTATAAAGAAATTGATGATGAGATCTTGGTATTGGACATCAATAATTTTCCTGTTCCAATATTTTCCAAGGATCTAGAAAAAGAAATCGGAATTCCTGAGAATGCTGTGGAATTTGCTACCAAGATTGATTGGGCGGATTTGATATTGATATCATTTGCAGAGAATAACGGAAATTATAATGTAGGTTATAAAAACCTGTATGATTGGATTTCAAGAATAAAGGGTCGGAAGGTGTATCCAGGGAAGCCGGTATTCCTATTATCCACGAGTGATGGACCAAGGGGCGCCAAAACTATCTTAGAAATGGCTGAAGCTAGGATGCCTAGAGATGGGGCAACTGTCCTGGAAACGTTTTCCCTACCTGATTTTCAATTGAATTTTGAGGAAGGGAAAGGGATCATTGCGCCTTTATTAAGAAGTCAATTGGAAGCGAAAGTGCGCAAAACAAAACGCTTGATGGCCGAGCGTTTATCAAATGAACAACAGTAAAATTAAATTTTCAATATTATGGCAAAGAAAGTATTATTATTAGTTGGTGATTATGTAGAGGATTATGAAGCAATGGTTCCTTTTCAAGCAATGGAATCCATAGGTATCCAAGTAGATGCTGTAGCTCCGGACCGCAAAAAAGGTGATGTTGTTCCGACCGCTGTTCATGATTTCACGGGTGATCAAACCTACAAAGAATTGAGAGGGCATAATTTTGCCATCAACAAGGATTTTGATTCGGTAAACACGGCAGATTATGATGGATTATATATTGCCGGTGGACGTTCTGCAGAGTATATTCGTTTAAATAAAAGAGTTCTAGAGATTACGAAGGACTTTTTTGATCAAGATAAACCAGTAGCAGCGATCTGTCATGGAATTCAAGTATTAACTGCTGCAAAGGTATTGCAAGGTCGTACATTAACGGCTTATGTTGCTGTAGGACCAGATATTGAATTGGCGGGTGGTACATGGAAAAACATCCCTGCCGATCAAGCTGTGGTTGATGGCAACCTCGTTACTTCGCCAGCATGGCCTGGACACCAAAATATCCTGAAGGAATTCTATAAATTACTTGGCATTAAGATTAGTCTTTAATGGAAAAAAAACGTAAAAAGATTTGGTTTATAGCCATTCCACTGATCCTTATCCTTGGGTATTTTATTTATGATGCCTATTCCCAACCTTCCATCGAAGAATTACCTGGTGGTTTTCAGGAGGTTGCTTTTGTTCGAAACGAGAACAATAAAGGTGGGATCATCCGGATTTATGCAGTGACTGTAGAAGATCAACTCAATGCACAATATGAACAATGTGCAGATATGTTTCCAGTAAATGATTATGGGAGTGTCACGAAGATTTATTTCTTTGACAAGAACAAGCCCTATCCTACTGAATTGAAGCTGGAAGACCCACATTATGATGCTTCGAAATATGAAGCGATTAACATTCTTAGCCGTAGAGGCGTAAATAAATAAGGATCTACTTTTTAAATAGCTGTAATGTAATACATTACAGCTATTGTTTTTTGTGAAAATAAATTTTCTTATTTAAATATATTTTTTATATATTTATTCAAATAAAATATTTAACAAACAATTTTTTTAACCTACATCTATAGTTGAAATGCGGATATAGGCAGTTACATTAGAATTTCTCTCGTGAAGCTGTTGTTAAATTTCATTTTATTTATTGCGATTATAGTAAAATGATAGCACTCGAGGGCCCTTGGGTGCTTATTTGATTATATTAGTCGATCTATAAGAACATCTGTTATAATACTTTATAAACTCATTTCCATTTAGTTCAATTTTTAATTATAATTCACATATTTTTTACTTAATTTTAACCCGTAATTAATTACATAAGTAAATAATCTAAAAAAACACATCCCATTCGAGATTTTTTGGGGAAAAAGCAGTAAAATAAATAACGAAATAGATAAAAATTGATAAATCAACCGGATCAAAAAAAACATCCTCAAATCAATTCCATTATTTAATAATTTGATATTAATTTATTAACTTTTACCAAATAAAGCTCGAACATCTTTGAGCTATGATGACAGATAGAGAAATGGCAAGCAAATTTATCCCGAGAGATATTAGTTGGTTAAGTTTTAATGGTCGAGTTTTACAGGAGGCAGCGGATCCAACTGTACCTTTACATTTAAGAATAAAGTTTTTAGGCATATTCTCTAATAATCTGGATGAGTTTTTCAGGGTTAGGGTTGCTGCATTAAAAAGAGCAGCTGAAATAAACACTAAAGAGTCAAATAGTTATTTTTATAAACCACCTGCAATTATCCTTGAAAAGATTACGGAAATAGTAATTAAGCAGCAGCGAAAATTCGACAAAATTTGGAACCAGGTCCAGCGGGAAATGGCCAAACAGAAAGTCTATATTAAATCTGCTGAAGACCTAAACCCTACCCAGTTAGCATTTGTAAAGAATTACTTTGACGAGGAAGTTGAAACCAATATCATCCCTTTAATTTTGGATGAAACCAAGCCTATGCCCTATCTTCGAGATAAGAGCTTATACCTGGGTATTGCCATGTATAAGGATGATTGGCAGTACGACACCAAATTTGCAATCATTGAGCTTCCATCCAGACAGCTTGGACGATTTGTTATTTTGCCATCACCTAAAAATCAAAAACATATTATCTTAATAGAGGATATCGTAAAGGTCAACCTGCCATATATATTCTCTTATTTTGGATTTGATGATTTCGTCGCTAATACTTTTAAAATCACGAAGGACGCTGAATTTGACATCGACAATGATGTTAACACGACCTTTGTAGAGAAAATTAGTAAGGGAATCAAAAATCGTAGGAAAGGAAAACCAACTCGATTTGTATTTGATCAAGAAATGGACCCTAAGTTATTGGAATTACTGATTAAAAAACTGAATTTCAGCAAGAAAGACAGTATTATTCCAGGTCAAAAGATTCACAATTTCAAGCATTTTATGGATTTTCCCGATGTTTTCAAAGCAGATGAAAAGCCTGAGGAAAGAATGTCCTTTGAGCATCCGGACTTTGCAGGAACAGACCGGGTGACCGATGTGATCCAGAAAAAAGATGTTCTTCTATCCTTTCCATACCATGAGTTTCGACCGATGATTGATTTATTACGGGAAGCAGCCATGGATCCAGATGTGAAGTCAATCAAAACAACCATCTACCGGATGGCAACCAATTCCAAAATTGCCAATGCCTTGGTAAACGCTGCCAGAAATGGTAAGGAAGTAACGGTCATGCTGGAGTTGAGGGCAAGATTTGATGAAGAGCATAACTTGGAATGGAAAGAACGATTTGAAATGGAAGGAGTCAAGGTTCTTGTAGGCATACCGAATAAGAAAGTGCATGCCAAATTGTGTATCATCAAGAAGCGTGTTCAAAATAAGACCATTCAATATGGTTTTGTGAGTACAGGAAATATCAATGAGAAAACCGCCAAATTATATGGTGACTATTGTTTGATGACCAGCAACAAAGGCGTAATGGCTGATATCAATAAGATCTTTAATGCTTTGCAAAAGCCAAAAATTCCAATTGAAAATCAAATTCATCACAATAAGCATTTGATGATCTGTCCATTCGATATGCGTCAGCAAATTTGTGCCTTAATTGATAAGGAAATTGCGGAAGCCAAAGCTGGCAAACCTGCTCGAATTATTATCAAGATCAATTCATTAAGTGATAAAGAATCCATCAAGAAAATTTATGAAGCGGCAACCGCTGGCGTTCAGGTAGATCTTATTGTGCGTGGTATTTTCTGTGCAGTCAATCAAAAGAAATTTATCAAGCCATTCCATGCGATCAGTATAGTTGATGAATTTTTAGAACATGCGCGTGTATTTTATTTTTATGCTGCCGGAAAAGAATTGACCTATATCTCATCAGCAGATTTGATGACCAGAAATTTGGATCATCGAATTGAGGCTGCTGTAAAAATCAACAATAAGAAATTAAAGCATGAATTATTGGATATGCTGGAGATTCAACTGCGTGACAATGTCAAAGCAAGATATCTAAATAACAAGCAAACCAATGAATACATTCATAATGAGGAACCTATTTGCCGATCTCAAATTGAAATTCACAATTATCTTAAATCTAAGGTTGAAGAAAAAGAACTAATCGAGCAATAGTATTTATTTTATTTTGCTAATATTTTTAGTATTTTAGTAAAAATATTAGTGAGATGGAACGTGAATTAATTACAGGTAGAGGTGCTCAAAAGAATATTGACAATGTATTTTCGAGATACAGTTATAGTCAAGACCATATAGAGGGAATTGATGATTGGGAACAAGACGTTCCGAATACCCAATTTACCATTATTCACCCCAAAACAATAGTCAATAAGGTTCACAGCCCTGATGTCGGTATGGAATATTCCTTGAATCCATATCAGGGTTGTGAACATGGCTGTATTTATTGTTACGCCCGAAATTCCCATCAATATTGGGGTTATAGTGCCGGATTGGATTTTGAAAGTAAAATTCTGGTCAAAGCTAATGCTCCAAAATTATTCCGCGAACATATCCGTAAAAAGAATTGGGAAGGCTCTCCCATTTCCCTTTCTGGGAATACAGATTGTTACCAACCCCTAGAACGCAAGTTTAAGCTTACCAGAGCCATTTTAAAGATTTGCTTGGAACACGGCCAACCCGTCGGGTTAATTACGAAAAACAGCCTAATTCTACGCGATTTGGATATCCTATCTGAACTGGCAAGTAAAAATCTATGTGTTGTCTTTATTTCCATCAATTCATTGACCAAGGAGACGCGATCCAAGATGGAGCCGCGAACTGCGACAGCCCAACAAAGATTAAAGGTTATAGAAACCTTATCTCAACACGGGATTCCCGTTGGAATCATGTGTGCCCCAATAATTCCAGGACTTACTGACCATGAAATCCCAAAGGTCCTTAAAGCAGCAGCAGATGCTGGTGCAAAATGGGCTGGCTATACAATAGTTCGACTAAATGGTGAGATTTCGAAAATTTTTGAAGATTGGTTAAAAAAGTCCTACCCTGATCGAGCCAATAAGATTTGGCATAGTATTCAGGATTGCCATAAAGGAAAAGTCAACGACAGCGATTTTGGGAATAGGATGAGAGGAACAGGACACTTAGCAGAAATCATTCGGAATAATTTCAAGCTTCATTGTAAGAAGTATCATCTCAATCAGGAAATGTTTGAATATGACCTCTCCCACTACAAAAAACAGCAAAATACACAGTTGAATCTGTTCGATACCACTAATCCATAGATGTTAAAATTATGTTAAATTAATATTGTATCAGGCATGTTTCAGTTGGTATGGCATTAGGTTTGGACATAGTACCGCAATAAACTATAGAAAAACAACAAAATAATTTGTACTATGAAAAAATCAATGAAATTACTGAGTCTATTATTTGTAGTGTTATTTGCAGTATCTGCTTGCTCAAAGGACGATGATCCAGCAGATAATGATATTTTTGTAGATGACTATAAAGGTACTATTAGCTATGTGAATGAAAACGATAGCGAGAAAAATGTTTCACCAACAGAAGGTAAAGTTACAGTGACTAAAGTAGGTGGATCAAACTACTCCTTTATCTTCGATAGTAATATTCCAGATATTATCAATGTGAAGATGACAAAAGGAGATAACAATAAGTTATTTATAGAAGATGGTGCTTTTGGCTTACTTTCTATCGATGCAGATCAATTGACCATTGGCTATACAAAAGATGGGGAAACTTGGACTGCAAACTGTAAACGTGACTAAAACTTCGATATATACAGATTAATTTAACTTGACAGGAGTCATCAAATGATGACTCCTGTTTTTTTATTCTTAATAGCCTATAGCAGTTTGAATCGATGGTTAAAGTATATTTTTACTTGCTAGATTCAATTAGGTTCAGTAGCAGGGTAATTTTAAACAAGTTTGAATTACTATTGATAAATAAGGTATAGTCCTTTCCAAACTCTTTGAACAACCTACTTTCAAGGGATTTAATTCTCGTGTCGTCAGCTTGGTTCACTAAATAATGATTTACGCGATTACTGATTTCAAGACTCAAATGCTGAGCCTTCACCTTCAAGCGTAGTTTCAAGGGGAAATTCTCCATACTGTTATAGCCACTGATCACACAATTCTGGATGATAGGCAATAATATTAAGGCAGGAATCATTTCTTCAGGATCCTCAATATCGAAGTCAACTTTATAGTGTATTTCAGATTCTGATAAAGAGGAATAAAGTTCAATAAAACCTTGGATTAATTTGACTTCAGCGCTTATAGGCCAAACTGATTCTGAATTCAACGGCAATATATCTGCTTGGTAAGCCCGAAATTTCACGGACAAAGAATCTTGGATTTCTGAATGCTTATAAAATAGTTGGGAAAGATGCTTTTCGGTTTGGGCTTTCAAAAAACTTAGTTCTGTCTCAGCAGTCAATAATTTATCTTCCAGCTCAGCTAGATTTTTTGAATTTTTCTTCCAAAACATGATGCTAATTATTGTATTCTTTCTTTAGAATCTTTAGTTTCTTTTTTTCCTTCCAAGCCACTTACACCGCCAGAAACGACTAGTTTCATGGCATCAGTTGCAGAAAGATTTAATTTAGTAACCTTTTCTGATGGAACCACAACAACCTGACCAGCAACAGAATATGAATATGGGAAATAAACAACTACTTCACCTGGCAAATTGATGACATGTAAATCTCTTTGCGTCAAAAAACCAATTTTCTTGAGTCCATGTTCATTTACTTCCACCAATACAGGTTCGTTGAATTTCTTGGCATCTCCTACGAATGCTTCCGTAAAATCTTTTATGGATGAATATAAAGTATTGAATAAAGGAATCTTACTGATTGTTCTACTCAACCAATTTCTGATTGGAGCAGTAACCAAAGTGGTAAAGATAAAACCTATAAGGGTAAGCAATAGGATAACCGAAACTATCCCCAATCCGGGAATATACAAGGGTTTACCGGTTTCATCCACCAAAAAATGTTCTGTGATATTTAAGGCACCATCCAGGGTTGCGACCAACCACACAATCACAAAGATTGCTCCGGCAACTGGAGCCACCACCAATGTCCCCTTAATGAGGTAATAAAAGAATTTTTGAAAAAACTTAGTTATCATTTTACTCGTAATAATAGACTCTTTTTACACGACTTGAAATATTGACCAACAATTCATACGGTATCGTTCCGATATCCTGGGACGCCTGCATTAAGTTGGGAAAAACAAGAACCTCATCCCCTACTTGAACATCCTGTCCAGTCACATCCAACATACACATATCCATACAAATATTTCCAACGGTTGAAGCTAGGTTGCCATTAATTTGCATTTTTCCAACGGAATTTCCAAATCTTCTGGAATAACCATCAGCATAGCCGATTTTTACCGTTGCGATTTTACTATCTCTATGCAATACTCCTTTTCGGTCATAGCCGACGGTTTCACCAGCCGGTAATTCCTTGATCTGGGTGACCGTTGTTTTCAAGCTACTGACCTGTTCCAAATTTGGCAAGTTCTTATCCATATCGACCCCGTACAAACCAATTCCTAAACGAACCATATCCAAGTGGGCCTGCGGCCAACGAACAATGGCAGACGTATTGGCCACATGCTGAATAAATTTATAGCCTAATCCGGCTTCAAGCTTTGCAGCAGCTTCCTGGTAGGTTGAAATTTGAAATGCAGTAAATTCATCCTGCTTTGGATCACCAGAAGCGACCAAATGGGTGAAAAAGGATTGCACCCGTACCTGCTCCTGATTACGCAATCGTTCAATTACTGCTTCGACCTCAGAAGGAAAGAAACCTAATCTATGCATCCCTGTATCAAGCTTAAGGTGAATCTTGAAGTCCTTGATATTTTGTTCTTTTAAGAAATCAATAAATTCTTCCAAGAAACCCATGCTATAAACCTCAGGTTCGAGATTATGTTGAACCAAAGACTGGAAGGTATCCCGATCAGGGCTCAACACCATGATTGGAAGAGTAATCCCTGCCGTTCGAAGTTCAACACCTTCATCTGCAAAAGCAACAGTCAGATAATCAACCTTACTAAATTGCAGTAAATTAGCAACTTCAAAGCTTCCACTTCCATAGGAAAATGCCTTCACCATCGCCATTAACTTCACATTCCTTGGAATCAAGGAGCGATAAACCATTAAGTTATTAGTAATCGCATTTAAATTAATCTCCAAGACTGTTCCATGCGACCTCAAAGCCAATCTTTGGACAATTCTTTCAAATTGAAACTTCCTGGCTCCTTTGATGAGGATGCTTTCATCATGAAAATCCAATTCCGTCAAATGGCTCAAAAATTCTTCAGTATTGCTGAATTGTTGGATGGAATGGATTCCAAGGTCCTTCAACCAGTCAAAATCTCGACCAACCCAAATAAATTTTTGAAGTTGTGAGTTATTCAGCAAATCCTTTAGTTTTTGCTGCAACTTATCACTTTCCATCAGTCCTTCCATTTCAGAAAGGATCAAGGATTTCTGGCTATGCTGATTCTGTTGATGGAGAAATTCCAAAGAGATTTTTAAGGATGCAAGGTCATTTGAATAAGAATCATCAATTATTGAACAATGATTGACACCTTTCTTCAGTTGGAGACGCATTTCCAAAGGCTTTAAGGCTTGGATACGCTCAACAATAGTTTCGGCATCATATCCTAGGAAATACATGACTGCAATACAGCTCATGACATTCTCAATGGATGCTCGGTCAGTAAAAGGAACCTGACAGATACAGATAAGTTCACCAATCTTGATTTTAAGCTTGCTGACCTGATTAAAGGTCTCCTCTTGAATTAGCTGAATTTGGTCGGTATCACTTTTGCCCCAGGAAACAAGTTTGATCTTTGGATCAATTAAATCCTTGGAAAGATATTCTGATCCTGCAACCAGTACCTCAACATCCTTGAACAGTTTTAATTTTTCTGTTAGTTTTTGCTGTTTGGTTTCAAAGTTTTGGGAATGAGCCACTCCAATATTGGTAAAAACCCCAATGTTGGGCTGAATCATTTTTTGGAGTGCATCCATTTCACCTGGCTCGGAAATCCCCGCTTCGATAAGTGCCAAATCATACTGCGGACCTAAATTCCACAAGGAAAGAGCGACCCCAAGTTGGGAATTATAGCTTTTAGGGCTTTGATAGACTTTCTTTTCAGGGATTAACAATTGGAATAGCCAAGCTTTTACAATAGATTTTCCATTGCTACCGGTAATTCCGATTATTGGGTAATGAAACTGTTCTCGATGATAGGTCACCAATTCTTGCATAAACTGCAGGACATTGTGAACTTGAATGACATTGACATCTTTTTTATCTTCCAGGAAAGTTACCGGATTCGAGATTACAAAATTACGAATACCTTTGGCATAAGCATCTGGAATAAAATCATGACCATCACGAGTGGCCTTTAGGGCAAAAAATAGAGATTCATCAGGATTATTCACCTTGCGGCTATCGTATACTAGTTCGCTGATTTTAGACGATAAATCATTTGACATCAATGGTTTCCCATTTAGTTTCTCGCAAATAAATTTAATAGTATACATGATTCTGCAAATAATGAACGAAGTTCATCATTTTTTTTAAAAGTTCATCATTTTTTGAAGATTTGCATTTATGGATGAAGCAAACAGAAAAAAGAAAGTATATACTCCATTGGAAGCCAGACGGAAAGCAGAATCCTATTGTGCCTACCAAGAGCGGTCTCAGCAGGAAGTACGGGATAAATTATATCAATGGGGCTTGCATCAGGCCGATGTTGAAAACAATATCAGCTATTTGATCGAGCATAATTTCTTAAATGAGGAGCGATTTGCCAAGGCTTATGTTTTAGGGAAATTCAGGATAAAAGGTTGGGGTCGAATTAAGATTAGCCAAGGATTAAAGATCAAACAAGTATCATCACCCTTGATAAAAATAGCCTTGAAGGAGATAGATCCGAATGATTATTTCGAGAAATTAAGGAGCATTCTGGAGAAGAAGTCGAATTTAATCCATGAAAGCGATGCCTATAAAAAGCGGAATAAGCTATATCAATACGCTTTGGGCAGAGGATTTGAAAATAATTTAATTTTAGAGGTACTGAAAGACAATGGATTGGAGGATTAGCTAAAATTTTTTGAAAAAATAATTTTAGGATTTCAATTTTCTCTCTATATTTGCACCACGTCAAGCGAAAGTAGCTCAGTTGGTAGAGCACAACCTTGCCAAGGTTGGGGTCGCGAGTTCGAATCTCGTCTTTCGCTCAGTTGCCTAGGTGGTGGAACTGGTAGACACGCAGGACTTAAAATCCTGTTCCCGTTAAGGGAGTGCGGGTTCGATTCCCGCCCTAGGTACAGAAAAAAGCCGCTTATAGCGGCTTTTTTAGTATAACAGTATTGAGTATTTAGTATTTAGACCTGAGGCTCCTTTCCTATTATTAGTTTACATTTTTATTGAAAAATTATACCCGTATTTAAATAAGAATATAAATCAATAAATTTCAGTTTTATCGATTTTTTCTAGAAGTTTTCTTTATTTTGTTTTGTAAAAAAATCCCTCCCTTTATAGGGCCAAACCCAAAAAACAGAAAACAAAATGGTAGAAATATCCTGAGCCTATCCTGACCCTATCCTGATTTTGTTTCTTAAAGTTTAGCCAAATTAAAAAACCCTTTGATTTGCTAATTTTTTCCTTGATACAACATAGATAAAATCTATCAGAATAGCCATACATCTTAAATTTTATTTATCTAACTTTAATTAAATTTAAAGGAGGAAAACAAAATCCTCACATACAATTTTTAATTATAGAAAATATTAATCCGAACAATTAAATCAGCAATTATATAGATAATAAAAAACAGAGATATGGAAAATGGAAACGACATCAGCAAATGCCCATTTCATAATGGCACATTAAAACAAAATTTGACGGTAGCCGGAGGAGGTACGACGATTAAGGATTGGTGGCCAAAGAATCTAAAGGTTAGTTTATTGCGTCAGCACTCGGGCGCATCAAACCCAATGGATCCAGATTTTGATTATGCAGAAGAATTCAAGAAATTAGATTTAGAGGCTGTAAAACAAGATTTACATGCCTTGATGACAGACTCTCAGGATTGGTGGCCTGCGGATTTTGGACATTACGGAGGTTTATTCATCCGTATGGCATGGCACTCAGCGGGTACTTACCGTGTAGGTGATGGCCGTGGTGGTGCTGGAACAGGTCAACAACGTTTTGCACCCTTGAATAGCTGGCCAGATAATGTGAGCTTGGACAAAGCAAGAAGGTTATTATGGCCTATTAAACAAAAATATGGTAGAAAATTATCCTGGGCAGACTTATTGGTATTGACTGGTAATATTGCTTTGGAGTCCATGGGCTTTAAAACCATTGGATTTGCTGGTGGTCGTGTAGATGCTTTCGAACCAGATGAGGATGTATACTGGGGTTCTGAAGACACCTGGTTAGGTGGTGATGTCCGCTATGCACATGGCTCAGAAGGTATTGTTGATAAGGAACATGGCGTGTTATCTGGAGAAGAAAAAGCAGATGGCGATGTACATTCAAGGAATCTTGAAAACCCATTAGCAGCAGTTCAGATGGGATTAATCTATGTTAACCCAGAAGGTCCAGATGGTAATCCTGATCCAATTTTAGCAGCCAAAGATATCCGTGATACTTTTGGACGTATGGCGATGAATGATGAAGAAACAATCGCGTTGATTGCTGGAGGTCACTCCTTTGGTAAAACGCACGGTGCTGGTCCTGCGGATAATGTTGGAAAAGAACCAGAAGCAGCTGGCTTGGAAGAGCAAGGCTTAGGCTGGAGAAGTAGCTATAAATCTGGAGTTGGAGCTGATGCTATTACTTCAGGTTTAGAAGTTATCTGGACAGAGACACCAACACAATGGAGCAACAACTTTTTTGAAAACCTATTCAATTACGAATGGGAATTAACAAAAAGTCCTGCTGGAGCTTATCAATGGGTGGCAAAAGATGCTGATGATGTTATTCCTGATCCATTTGATCCAAATAAAAAACGTAAGCCAACGATGTTGACGACGGATTTATCTTTAAGATTTGATCCGATTTATGGACCTATTTCCCGTAGATTCTTTGAGAATCCAGATCAATTTGCGGATGCTTTTGCAAAGGCATGGTTTAAATTGACGCATAGAGATATGGGACCTCGCTCCCGTTATTTAGGTCCGGATGTACCTGCGGAAGAATTCTTATGGCAAGATCCTATTCCTGAGGTAAACCATGAATTGGTAAATGATTCAGATGTTGAAGACTTAAAAAACAAGGTCCTTTCTTCAGGATTGAGCGTTTCAGAATTAGCATCTACCGCATGGGCATCGGCATCTACTTTCCGTGGTTCTGATAAACGTGGTGGTGCAAATGGTGCTCGCGTTCGTTTGGCTCCTCAAAAGGATTGGGAAGTTAATAATCCTACCCAATTAAGTAAGGTCTTGGGCGTATTGGAAGGTATTCAAAATGATTTTAATCAGGCTCAAGCTGGTGGTAAGAAAGTTTCAATTGCTGATTTAATTGTGATTGCTGGTAATGCAGCGGTTGAAAAAGCGGCAAGAGAGGCTGGAACAGAAATTAAAGTTCCATTCACAGCCGGCCGTATGGATGCCTCACAAGCAGACACTGATGTAGAATCGGTAGCTTTCTTGGAACCTATCGCAGATGGTTTCAGAAACTATAAGAAAAAGAAATATACTTCTACCACAGAGGAATTATTAATTGATAAAGCGCAGCTTTTAAACTTGACCGTTCCGGAATTAACGGTATTGATTGCTGGAATGCGTGCATTGGATACCAATTATGATGGTTCAAAAAATGGAGTATTCACGAATAGACCAGGTCAATTGACCAACGACTTTTTAGTGAACCTGCTGGACATGAATACCGCATGGAAAGCAGCTTCCGAAGATAAAGAACTATATATCGGTACGGATCGTAAGACTGGACAACCAAAATGGACAGGTACCCGTGCAGATTTAGTATTTGGTTCCAACTCGGAACTTCGTGTTGTTGCTGAAATCTATGCGAGTGCGGATGCACAAGAGAAATTCGTTAAGGATTTTGTGAAAGCATGGACCAAAGTAATGGATGCTGACCGTTTTGACGTTAAATAAATAGTAATCTAGAAATAAAAAGAGCCTCCCTGATAGCAGAGAGGCTCTTTTTGTTGCTCTTGTATTTTATGAATATTGATCTCAGGAAATTAAAGTAGGGCAAGCATCCAAGCTTTCTTAACTTCTCCCCTCTGCAAATAATCCTTGGCTTTGAGTAATTGATGGGTAATCCTAGTACTTTCATCGCCAATAAATGCGTTTAATAATTCCTGAATATCGGAATCATATTTAAAGGCATCAATTTCTTGATCTGTAGGCAATTGCTCAATACGGGAGAATTTTTCTAATTCAGAATCATTGAAAATGCCTGAATTGGTAATAAAAGATGGGATATCTGTTTTTTGCATATATAAAATTAAAAAAAGCTGAACCTTGTAAAGTTCAGCTTTTATTTATGATTTACAAATCTTAAATCTTTTCAATTATTTTATCTGCAAATTCAGATGTTTTTAGAAGGGTTGCTCCTTCCATTAAATTATAGAAATCGACAGTTACCGTTTTATCCTTGATTGTTTTTGCCAATGCATCAACAATGGCATCACCAGCTTCAGTCCAACCCATGTATTCCAGCATCATTACACCGCTTAGGATAACGGATGAAGGATTCATGGTATTGGTATTGGCAAATCTCGGTGCAGTACCGTGTGTTGCCTCAAAAATAGCATGTCCGGTTTTAAAATTGATATTTGCTCCTGGTGCAATACCAATTCCACCCACCATGGCCGCTAAGGCATCCGATATATAATCACCATTTAGATTCAATGTTGCAATTACATCGTAATCCTGTGGTGCCAATAAAATCTGTTGAAGGAAATTATCCGCAATAATATCTTTGATAATCAATTTACCAGCTTGTTCTGCGGTCTTTTGTTCTGCATTAGCAGCATCCTGACCATCTTTTGCTTTCGTAGTTTCCCATTGATTCCAAGTGTAAACCTGATCCTTGAATTCCTTTTCAGCCAGTTCATAGCCCCAATTTTTAAATGCACCTTCGGTATATTTCATAATATTACCTTTATGCACCAAGGTTACTGATTTTCTTCCTTCGGCAAGTGCAAATTCAATTGCTGCACGGATCAAGCGCTTAGAACCTTCCTCAGAAACAAATTTAAGCCCTACTCCTGTTGTATTGCTAAAGTTGTAGTCTACATTCAGGTCATTTTTCAAAAAGTCTTGAATGCGTTTAGATTCTGCAGTTCCTGCCGCAAATTCAATCCCTGCATAAATATCCTCTGTATTTTCCCTGAAAACAACCATATCAACCTTCTCCGGATGTTTGACGGGTGAAGGAACTCCTTCATACCACTTCGTTGGTCGTTGACAAACATATAAATCCAATTCCTTCCGTAGGGCAACATTCAAGGATCTAATACCACCACCAATCGGAGTAGTTAAAGGTCCTTTGATACCTATTAAATATTCTTTAAAAATATCCAGGGTTTCATTAGGCAACCAGCTTCCAGTTTCATTGAATGCCTTTTCACCTGCTAGGACTTCCTTCCAATTAATCTTCCTTTTTCCTCCATACAGCTTTTCAACAGCTGCATCAAAAACGCGAACTGAAGCCTTCCAAATGTCAGGTCCTATACCATCTCCAATAATAAATGGAATAGTTACCTGATCTGGAACCAATAATTTACCACTTGAATCTATACTGACCTTATCTGACATAATTAATTGTTTTTTAGTTATTTATCTTTACTGAACATGTTACCAATCTCCCTACTGATTCTTCTGAAAATAGGTGCCGTTTGAATATCTTCATATTCATCAATATGTTGATCTTCAAGCCTTGATGGGAAGATTAATAGTAAGTTTTGGTTCTTATAATATTTTCCAACTCTTTTCGCCAAACCGTCCAAGGAATCGCGGTAAGATACATCGCCATAACGCGCTGACACGAAGACAAGCATAGATTCGGCATTGCTAAAGGTTGCCAATCCGTAGATATTATCCCAATCTTCATAGTTCTCAAATGAAACCGGAACACTGGACTTCAAATTCTCCAGCATTTGCTCAATAGCTTGATGACTTCGATGATTACACACGAAAATAATAGGCAGTGAAAGCTCTGAAGCCAATTTGGTGATTTTTTCCATCCAATAAGCGAATCCTACTTCAGACTCTGCTAATGGCGGAACAAAGACCGTAATCATTTTATTGGTTATAAACGGCTTTTCTATCCGGCACATCATCAATGTAGCATCAGTACGGTTCAAGATACTCTCGGTCTTCTCGCCTACGATCTTCTCTACAAAGCTCGTTGCACTAGGCCATCCTAGGATTAAACAGTCAGCAAATGCTTCTCTTGCTGCACGGCTGATACCATTGGCGATATTGAAATCAACTTTTGTGATTAGGTCAACTTCTGTTTCAGATCCAGAAGCATATTTGGCCGTCTTATCCAGATTCTGTCTTGCTTGATTTAGGTTTCTTTCCGCTTGTTCATCATTTGGAACCACACTTAAGATATTTAATGGGTGTGGTGATTTCTTGGATTTCACTAAAGTTGCAAAATCAAGGATAGCTTCCATGTTGTTCAGATTCGCAATTGGAATAACGATTTGTTCTTCATGCTCTTCCACATGCTCCATATGTTCCTCATGCTGACGACCTTCCAATACAATTTTCTTGGAAGCATTCTCGGTGACGATGGAGGCGATAATACAACTTACCAGAATCAGGATAATTGTACCATTAAGGACATTCTCATCAATAATATCGTTGTTATAACCAACCATGATAATGGCCAAGGTAGCTGCAGCATGTGCATTGCTTAATCCGAAGATTAAATTCCGCTCATTTGTAGAATATTTAAATGCCCATTGGGTTGCTGTTGCTGCAAGGAACTTCCCGACGATACCTACTAAAGTTAATGCACCAGCAACGTAGAATACGGTTAATCCACTGCTATTGGTAATAACACCAATATCAACGATCATACCTACTGAAATCAGGAAGAAAGGAATAAATATAGCGTTACCAATAAACTCTATGCGGTTCATTAAAGCTGAAGAATGGGGAATTAATTTGTTCAGCGCCAATCCGGCAACGAATGCCCCGATAATAGGCTCCAGGTTTGCCATTTCTGCAAGGAAAGCTGCAAAAAACACAACCGTCAATACGAAGATATAGTGACCTGTTTTTTCACTTTCCACTTTTTCAAAAAACCATTTGGCAATCTTTGGAATGACCCCAAACATAATGAAAAGGAAGATGGCAAATGAAATCCCTAAGGTTACCCAAAATTCGTTATCAATGTCTCCTTGAGATGCTCCTTTAATTACTGCCAGGATGATAAGTACGGCTGTATCGGTCAGAATCGTACCACCAATCGTAATTGCAACAGCTTCATTTTTTGAAATACCATAGCGGTTAACAATGGGATAAGAAACCAAGGTATGTGTCGCAAACATACTTGCAATCAAAATACTGGTTAATAAGCTATAATCAAGGACATAATAACATACCGGGAATCCGATAGATATAGGAATAATAAAGGTAAAAAAGCCGAACAGGAAGGATTTATGTTTAGTTTTCTTAAACTCATTCATATCGAGTTCAAGACCGGCAATAAACATGATGTATAGCAATCCTATGGTTGAAAACAAATCAACTGCGGAGTTTTTCTCTAACCAATTCAATCCATGCGGACCAATAATCATCCCTGATATAATCAGCCCGATAATCCCAGGTACTTTTATCGGTCGCAACAAAATGGGCGATAAGAGAATGATAAAAAGAACTAGAGAAAATATAAGGACCGGATTCGTTAGTGGGGCCTCAAAAGCATGTATTAGATGATCAAAAATTTTGTCGCTCATATAAATTATTCTGAATTTCAATACAATTAAAAAACAATATTGTTTTCAAGTGAAAGATAAGGAAATTTAAGAGAATTATTGATTGAGATTCGGGAAATCTCCAAGAATGTTACTTGAACTGTATCGTCTTAATTGGCGATATTCTTGAAATAAGCATGGAAGGAATGAACAAAGTCAATAATGCAATTCCTATTAATGAAATATTCAACCATAATACGGTCATCCAAGAGATTTCCATAGGGACGAAGGAAACGTAATAGATACTTGGATCCAGTTTGAAAAAGTGGGTACTGGTTTGAAAAAAGTAAAGTCCAATCGCAATCAGGTTACCTAAAACAAGTCCATAGCCAATCAGATATAAGGAATTATAAAGGAATACAGTTCGGATTTTTCCATTTCTCATTCCCAAGGCCTTCAACATCCCAATCATAGGCGAACGTTCCAATATTGAAATCAATAAGGCAGAAATCATATTGATAACAGCAACGACCACCATCAGAACGAAAATAATATTATCATTCATGTCCAGCATATTCAGCCAATTGAAAATATCCTGCATTTGGATGACAACATTTGTCGCATAAAGGCCAGAACCAAGATTATTATTGAGGTCGTCCGTGGTCTTGAATAATTGATTAAAATCTTTAACGCGGACTTCATATCCACCTGCTTGCCCATCTTCGAGGTTATTTAGCCTTTGTATCAAGGGCAATGAGCCAATCACGTATGTTTTATCCAATTCTTCGGAATTGGTTGTGAAAATCCCCTTTACAATGAATTTACGTTTCTTTACAGGTTCCTGGATAAAATGCATAATAAAACTTTCACCAACTTTCAAGTGCAGTCGGTTTGCCATCAAGGAAGAAATCAACAATTGATTATCTGCATTTTCAGCAGAGAAATCAATGGTATCACCTTCAAGAATAGTTTTTGAAAGAAAGTTTTGATCATAATCTTTATCGATTCCTTTGAGAAGCACCCCTTCTACTTCACCTTTAACATTCATGATCCCGGCTTTAGTGGCAAAGGGATAGACTTCTAGAACATTGGGATTTTGTTTAATTCGATCTATTTGTTGAGCATCGAGGGAAATTGGGGTATTGACATAGGAGTCATTCTTTTCGTTTTTCAGGATAATAATATCACCAAAAAAGCCTCTTTGTTTTTCAGTTATTTCATCTTTGAAGCCATTTAGGATGGCCACTGCGAGAATAATCGCCATTATAGCTAAGGCTAAAGCCCCTACCGTCACGCGGACGATAAGTTTTGAAAACGTACGGTTTCCCTCTAGAGTAATCCTTTTGGCTAAGAAATATGGAAAATTCAAGCTTAAATTAAATTTGTAACTTCGCAAAGTTAATAAAATTTGTCATCCAACAATAGGGATGCTGTTGCATCCTAAACGTAATTTAATATTTCTATGCGAATAATATTTATGGGTACTCCGGACTTTGCTGTAGCTTCGTTGAAAGCATTAATTGAAGCTGGAGAAGAAGTCGTAGCAGTGGTAACAGGTCCCGATAAACCGGCGGGTAGAGGTCAGAAAATGCATTCTTCAGCGGTAAAGCAATTTGCAGTTTCTCAAAATATCCCTGTCTTGCAACCCGTAAAATTAAGAGACCCAGAGTTTTTGGAAGAGTTAAAGTCATTTCAAGCAGATCTACAAGTAGTTGTTGCGTTCAGGATGTTGCCTGAATTAGTATGGAACATGCCGCCAAAAGGAACAATCAATGTACATGCTTCCCTCCTTCCAAACTATCGTGGCGCAGCTCCTATCAACCATGCTATATTGAATGGTGAAAAGAGTTCCGGGGTGACCACCTTTCTTTTGCAACATGAAATCGACACTGGAAATATTTTATTTTTCACTGAAGTGCCCATTACAGAAACCGATAATGCTGGCGACTTACATGACAAATTAATGGTTGCTGGAGCCGAATTACTGATCAAAACCGTAAACGCTATCAAAGAAGGCAAGGTAAATCCTATTCCACAGGATGAATTAAGCAGCAATCAAGAATTAAAGCATGCTCCGAAAATATTCAAGGAAGATTGTTTGATTGATTGGGAAAAAAGTGCGGAGGAGGTTTTCAACCAGATTCGAGGATTAAGTCCTTACCCGGCTGCATTTACATATTTGGACGATAAGGTTTTAAAGATTTATTCAGCGGAGAAAGAAGTTGTTGGACACAGCAAGAAGCCAGGGTCGTATATCTCTGATGGAAAGACCAACATCAAATTTGCCACGGCAGATGGCTTTATTAGTCTATCTGAAATACAAATAGAGGGCAAAAAGAGGATGGCTGTAACTGATTTTCTTCGAGGTTATCGTTTGGACAAATTGGCAGATTAATCTTCAACATATTTAAACAGATCCCCGGGTTGACAGTTCAAGGCTTTACAGATGGCATTTAAGGTGCTGATACGTATAGCTTTAGCTTTCTGATTTTTAATAATCGAAAGATTGGAAAGTGTGATTCCAACTTTTTCACTCAATTCATTCAGAGACATTTTTCTCTGCGACATGATTTCGTCAAGATGAACAATTATAGGCATAACAAATAATATTTTGCTTTTGATTAATATTACAGTAGAAAACAATTCTTGTTTGGATTTGTTTTATAACAGGAAAAAGGAAATTGAAATAAGCAAGAAAAATTAGTTAAATGTGTGTTAAATACTTGTAAATCGACGAGATTAGCGAGTTTTTGGAATGATTTTTGATGTTAGTATAACATCAACTCACCACGTATAACTAACTCATAATGAGTTAATAATTTACAAATAGATTAGAAATAATTGGGATAAATTTGTTATGTTTGCGGACATTTCAGAAAAGAAAGGTTTATATATTTAGATGAGACAGCTCAAAATTACACAATCCATCACCAACCGTGAATCGCAATCACTTGACAAGTATTTGCATGAAATCGGCAAGGTAGATTTAATTTCGGCAGAAGAAGAGGTTATTCTAGCTCAAAGAATTCGTGAAGGTGATCAGGTTGCATTGGAGAAATTAACAAAAACCAACTTACGTTTCGTTGTATCGGTAGCAAAACAATACCAGAATCAAGGTTTAACCTTAGGGGACTTGATTAATGAGGGTAACTTAGGCTTAATCAAAGCAGCAAAGAGATTCGATGAGACCAAAGGGTTTAAGTTTATTTCCTACGCAGTATGGTGGATTCGTCAATCAATTTTACAAGCTATTGCTGAGCAATCTCGTATCGTTCGTTTACCATTGAACCAAGTAGGGTCTTTAAGTAAAATTAGCAAGGCCTTTTCAAAATTGGAGCAGGAATATGAGCGTGAACCGTCACCAGAAGAATTAGCTGATATCTTAGAGACTACGGTTGACAAGGTATCTGATACATTGAGTAACTCTGGTCGTCACGTATCGATGGATGCGCCATTTGTACAAGGAGAAGAAAACACCCTATTGGACGTTTTGGAGAACAGCGACCCTGACACTGACAGTTCATTAATTGACGAGTCTTTATCAGAAGAAATCAAAAGATCGTTAGCTACATTAACAGAGCGCGAGAGAGAAATTATTGTATTATTCTTCGGATTAGGTTCAAATCATCAATTGTCATTGGAAGAAATTGGCGAGAAATTCAGCTTGACTAGAGAGCGTGTTCGTCAGATTAAAGACAAGGCGTTACAACGCTTAAGACACACCTCGAGAAGCAAAATCCTAAAATCATATTTAGGATAATCCAAGATCTTGAATAAACACATAGCAATGCGCAATTAATATTGCGCATTTTTTGTATAAAAAATTTTCATAGGGAATAAAAAAAGCCTTGAACTAAAATTTCAAGGCTTTTTCTTTTAGAAATAATATTATTATTTCTTATGTAATTGTTCGTATAAGTCAATTACCTTTTTTTGCAAATCGATAACTTCAACTTCACGTGCTTGAAGACGTTTTTGAAGCTCGTTTACTTCATTCTGAATTTGCTTATCTTCTTCAGGGTCTGAAGTAGACAACAATTGCACTAATGATAAACCAAATAATTTTGAGATTTGGTTTAATCTTGATAAATTGACATCTGTAATTCCAGTTTCAATCTTAGAAAAAGCAGGAATCGAGATATCTAGCCTTTTAGCTACATCCTCCTGACTCCATCCTTTCTGATGTCTAAGTAATCTAATTTTTTTTCCTAATGCATTCATGGGTAAAATGTAAAATATTTATTTATTAAGTAATTATCAAATTTAAACAAATAAAGTAAAATTCAAAATCCCATTATTAAAATTTTAAAAAAAATCCGAAAGAATGTTAAAAATTTCTCAAAAATTTATCTGCAAAACTACTCATATTTACCCCATTGTAGTTGTTTGAACTCATAAATAGCAAATTATACCCATTTGACTTAAAAGTTTCTAAAAATACTTCTAAATCAGCCATTTGCGTGATAACTTGAAAGGAAGGATGGTTAAAAGCCTCTGTTAAACGCCAAATTAAATTATCTAAAGCAATATTTTTTTCCTTTATAAGTGATGTATTAACGAAAACGACAGCAAAGTCTGATTCATTCATCGAATTTGCGTATTCCGTAATAAACTCAGAGTCAAGACTGTCATAGGCGTTTAATTCGATGACTGTTACCAAGGCTTGATTAGGAAATTGTTCCTTCACTGCATGGATACTTGACCTCAATTTACTAGGTGTATGTGCGAAATCCTGATAAACTACACTTCCGTTCTGACTAGCTACAAATTCTAAATATCTTATTGAACTCTTGAAATCCTGGATAGCCGAATAAAATTCATCCCGCTTCACTCCTAGCCATTCACATACCGTAAATGCACCAGCAATATTGGATAAATTATGCTTTCCAAACACTTTTAATGGGATATTCTCTTCACCAACGTGCAAATAGGTCACTCCCTTATTTATCGTGTATTCTGGAAGCTTGTAACCATGTCGATTAATTTTAATGTCCATGGTCCTCTCTACCACCTCTCTGGTGTTTTTATCGTCCTTGTTATAGATTAATGTACCTTTAGGGACAATAGTCCTAATAAAGTCCTCAAATTGCTTAAAATACTCTTCTTCTGAGATAACAGTTTTAAAGTGATCCCAATCAATCCCACTGATAAGCGCGATATTCGGTTTATATTTTAAGAATTTAGATTGTTTATTAACTGCAGAAGCATAATACTCATCGCCTTCAATAATCATGAGGTTATTTTCAGGATTCAACTGTAGTAGGTCATCAAAACCTTCCAGTTGAGCTCCTACCAAATAATCAAAATTGCGGCCCAATTTCTTGAGGACATGCATGATCATACTTGTGATGGTCGTTTTGCCATAGGAACCGGCTATAACGACACGAGTTTTTTCAACGCTTTGCTCATATACAAACTCAGGGAAAGAATAAATTTTTATTCCCATTTCCTTGGCTTTATTTAGCTCAGGATTATTTTCATCCGCATGCATGCCTAAAATTACAGCATCGATATCCTCCGTAATTTTTTCAGGAAACCACCCTAATTCGGTTGGGAGTAAACCTGCTTCACGAAGTTGCGACTTCGACGGCTCGACGATTTGATCATCCGAACCAGTCACCTGATGCCCCTGTTCAGCTAAATTAATAGCTAAATTATGCATGATACTTCCGCCTATGGCAATAAAATGAATGCGCATTTAGTTTGCTTTAATAAATTTGGCTGCACACCAGGTATCCAGCACTTTTTTCTCAATAAATTGAAAACCTAAGGATTCAGCCTTTTTCGATAAGATCTCCAAATCCTCACCATCATAGAACCCTGAGATATAGAGTTCACCAGATTCAGAAAGGTCGGTATAATACACATCAAATTGATCCATCAGAATATTTCTATTGATGTTCGCCAGGATGGTATTAAATTTTTTCCCTTCAATTGCTTCCTTAGAACCTAACTTCGCTTCAATATTTGAAACCTGGTTCAGTTCTTTGTTCTCTATCACACTTTCTACACAGATAGGATCAAAGTCAACTGCAAGGATTTGCGATGCTCCACGTTTGGAAGCTAGGATCGCCAATATTCCGGTACCACATCCCATATCTAAAACCTCTTTATCTTGGAAATCATTTTCCAGGATATAAGAAAGCATCATAGAAGTGGTTTGATGGTGTCCCGTTCCGAAAGACATCTTCGGATCGATAATAATCTGATAAGGATATTCGGGTTTATCCTCATGGAAAGTCGCACGCACATAACACTTGTCGTCAACCAAAATGGGGCTAAAATTACTTTCCCACACTTGATTCCAATTCTTGTTCTCTAGTTCGTTGACCTCATAGGATATTTCAAAACCTTCAGCTTCGCTCAGCAACAAGGTTTCCAAAGCCTGGATATCTAGGTTTGACGCTGGAATATAAGCTACAAAACCTTGGTCCTGATCCTCAAAAGTGTCAAAGCCAAGGTTTGCTAATTCAGCGATAAGCAAATCCTTTTGCCATTCTTCGATATTCGAAGACGTAAAAGTAACTGCTGTATACTTCATATTTTTACGCGTTAAATACGTTAATAATTTGCAAGAAATCGCGAGATTTCAAAGATGCACCACCGATTAATCCACCGTCGATGTCCGGTTGTGAGAATAAACTTTGAGCATTCGATGGGTTTGCACTACCACCATATAAAATACTCGTGTTATCAGCAGTTTCCTGACCATATTGATCAGCTAAAGTTTTGCGGATAAATGCATGTACTTCTTGTGCTTGTTCTGGACTTGCTGTTAAACCAGTTCCGATAGCCCAAACAGGCTCATATGCCAATACAATATTTTTAAATGCTTCAGAATCTAAATGAAATAAAGCTTTGCTTAATTGCGTCTTGATTACATCAAAATAAGAACCTGCTTCACGCTCATCTTTAGTTTCACCGATACAAAAGATTGGTTTAAGATTATGTTTTAATGCAACATCAACTTTCTCCGCCAATAATTCATCAGTTTCTCCAAAATAAGCACGACGCTCAGAGTGACCCAAGATTACATATTCAGCACCAGTAGATTTAACCTGAGAAGCTGAAATTTCTCCTGTATAAGCTCCGGATTCATGTTGATTGATATTTTGTGCACCAATAGATACATTCTTCGTAGAAGCGCTTAATTTAGAAATTGCTGCCAAATGGATAAATGGGCTACAAACAACGATCTCTTGATTTCCAATCACTTCGTCTTTCACCATATTCACGATCTCAGAGAACAAGCTAACGCCTTGCTCATAATCCATGTTCATTTTCCAGTTTCCAGCTACAATATTTTTACGCATAGTGTTTAATGTTTATTTATATGTTTAAGATTGATTTTCTACATGAAGATATTTGAATTCATCAAATAAATATTGAAAGATAGAGAGATTACTCTGCAGATCATTTCTTCCCGTAACACGGTCTCTACTCTCCATCATATTAATAAATTTTTCAAAAGTGTATGGTTCCGACCCCTTGTCAGTTACCCAACTGAAATCAGGCACAAATTTGGGAATAAATTTTGAAATTGCAACCTGTGAGCCAATACCAATTACACAGCCTGTTGTAAAAGAGGAATTTATCGCACACATGGCATAATCCCCCATGAATAATCCGCATTTAAACTCATCGGTCTCGCGATAGCTAAGATCCTCATAATCAAACAACCGAACTGCTTGCCAATTGTTTTTTAAATTTGAATTTGAACTACCTGCTCCGATATTTGCTCCCTCGCCTATCACCGAACAACCTAAATATCCATCATGCCCTTTGGCACTATTTCCCCAAATTACTGTATTATTCAGCTCACCACAAATTGTGCTTCCCGGACCAATGGTAGTATTCGGATACAGCTTCGCTCCTGTTTTTACCCTTGCCGACTCGCCGATAGAAACATAGCCTTTCAAATAAGAACCTTCTTCTATCTTGGCGTTTTTGCCGATATAGATAGGTCCTTCCATACTATTTAAACTAGCACCTTCCACTTGCGCTCCTTCTTCCACAAAGATCCATGAACCATAAATGCTATTCGTATCGCTGATAGCAGCAGATTGACGACCTGAGGTCAATAATTTATAATCAAATAGCAGTTGTGATTTATTGTGAAGGAAGATGTCCTCGATATGATTTAAACTATAAAATTGAGCCGAAGACTTGATGGGATTATATTTTTCATGAAGAAATTCCAAATCAAGCTGGGGTTCACTGGTTTTTATTGCAATCCACGAATTTTCATCCAAAAGGATATCACCAATAGCTAATGCTTCCAACTCATTGATTAGAGCATCAGATGGCAATATATCAGCGCGGATGAATAGAAATTCAGAGTTATTATAATGATTAAAAGGAAATTTTTCAGATAAGTAATCGGCAGTTTTATAGGTAACTGGGGCCTTGAAAATAAGCTCCCATTTCTCATTTAAGGTAGAAATACCGACTCTAAGATTGCCAACGGGTCTTGATGAGGCAAAAGGGAAAAGACGCTTACGCCAGTGAGCGTTATCAAATAATACTATGGTTAGCGACATGAAATAAAAGTACATAAAAAATCCCGACAAATAAATTTTATCGGGATAATATCAATTTCTTTATAGTAAAGAATATTACTTTTTGTTGTAACGGCTACGGAATTTATCAATACGTCCAGCTGTATCAACTAATTTCATTTTACCAGTGTAGAATGGGTGTGAAGTGTGAGAAATCTCTAACTTAACTAATGGGTACTCTGTACCATCTTCCCAAGTGATAGTTTCTTTTGTATCAACACAAGATTTAGTGATAAAAGCGTAGTCATTAGACATGTCTTTAAATACAACTAATCTGTAGTTTGATGGATGCAAATCTTTTTTCATTTTATCTTATGATTACTATATAATTCAACAATTGAGGTGCAAAGATAATTTATTTTTCATTCAAATACAAAAAACAAACATAAATTCATTTCCACACCTGTGAATAAGTTTTACTTGCCTTTTAATCAGCCAGTACAATTTGAAGGTTTTTCATCTTCAGAATTACAAAAGTAAACAAATCCTATGAATAACAAGCCTTTTTTCGCTATTAGCATCTTTAAATAGTTCTAATTTCATACTTTTGCAACACATTATAAGTTGTACGAAAAATGAGCATCGGATTATCTGAACAAGAACAACAAAGAAGGCTAAACCTGAAAGCCTTGATCGACCTAGGCATTGACCCCTTCCCTGCTGAAGAGTTTAAAGTTAATGCAACGGCTGAAGACATATTGGCAAACTACGAAAGAGATAAGATTAACTATAAGAATATTAGTTTTGCTGGACGTATCATGAGCCGTCGGGTTATGGGAAGCGCTTCTTTCATGGAACTGCAAGACTCTACTGGACGTATTCAAGCCTATGTAAAACGCGATGATATCTGTCCGGATGAAGATAAGACCTTATATAATACCGTATTCAAAAAGCTTTTGGATATTGGAGACATCGTTGGGATCACAGGTTATGTTTTTACCACCCAAACTGGTGAAATCAGTATTCACGTGCAAACTTTAAAGGTTCTGACTAAATCTTTAAGACCATTGCCGATTGTAAAAGAAGCTGATGGCAAGACCTATGATGCGTTTACTGACCCTGAACAACGCTATAGAATGCGTTATGTGGATTTGATTGTAAACTCTCACAACAAAGAAATTTTCGTGAAGCGTACGAAGTTATTCAATGCTATGCGTGATTACTTCAATAACGCTGGATATATGGAGGTTGAAACTCCAATCTTACAGGCTATTCCTGGTGGTGCTGCGGCTCGTCCGTTTATCACTCATCACAATGCCCTTGATATTCCATTATACTTACGTATCGCCAATGAATTATATCTGAAGAGATTAATTGTTGGTGGTTTTGACGGTGTATATGAATTCTCTAAAAACTTCAGAAATGAAGGAATGGACAGAACGCATAACCCAGAGTTTACAGCCATGGAAATCTATGTAGCCTATAAAGACTACAACTGGATGATGGAATTTACTGAAAACTTATTGGAGCATTGTGCGATTGCTGTAAATGGAACAACCAATGCGACTTTTGCTGAGCATCAGGTAGATTTCAAAGCGCCATATCCAAGAGTGAGCATGACTGAGGCAATCAAACAATTCACTGGTTTTGATATTACTGGTAAATCGGAAGATGAAATCCGTCAGGCGGCAAAAGGAATGGGAATCGATGTGAATGAAACGATGGGTAAAGGTAAGTTGATTGATGAGATCTTCGGTGAAAAATGTGAAGGAAACTTTATTCAACCGACATTTATCACGGACTACCCTATCGAAATGTCTCCTTTGACAAAGAAACACAGAGATAATCCTGAGCTTACAGAGCGTTTTGAATTAATGGTATGTGGTAAGGAAATTGCAAACGCATATTCGGAGCTTAATGACCCTATTGATCAAAGAGAGCGTTTTGAACATCAATTGAAACTTTCTGAGAAAGGTGATGATGAAGCGATGTTTATCGACCAAGATTTCTTACGTTCCTTGGAATACGGAATGCCTCCTACTTCAGGATTAGGTATCGGTATGGACAGATTGATTATGTTCTTAACGAATAATCCTTCCATCCAGGAAGTGTTGTTCTTCCCTCAAATGCGTCCTGAGAAAGTTGCTAAGGTAGCTTCCACAGCGGATTATGTAGAACAGGGAATTCCTGAAGCTTGGGTACCAGTTTTACAGAAAATGGGATTCACGACCATCGAGCTTTTAAAAGAAGCTAATCCAAACAAGGTTTTCAATGATCTTGGCGGGATGCGTAAAAAGATGAAATTAGATGTTACAATGCCAACTAAAGACGAAGTTCTAGCTTGGTTTGAATAAGATATCATAATAAAAAAGTAATCCCCATTGTTCATTCAATGGGGATTTTCTTTTTGCACGTAGTTCTGATAAGCGGGAATGCCTAGGTATTCCATGTCTGAAGATTATTTTCTGATAAGTTCTCCAAACTATTCAATCACATAATGAATGGATAAAACAAAAACCATTTTTTTATCGTTTCTAAAGAAGAAACAATAAATTGAACCTATGAAGAAATTACGAATGCTATATCTTATTCCGCTTATAATGGGCTGTGCCAGTAACCAAGGCACAAGTTCCAAACCTCCAAAAATAATTGGTAACTGGCAATGGCTGGAAACCTCAGGTGGATTTGCTGGAATCAAGAAAACACCGGAATCTTCGAATGAAATCAAACACCTCCAGATCACAAAGGACAGTATATTCTATTATGAAAATGGTGAATTGACTTCAGCCCAACCCTATAAATTAAAACTGACCAAATCTATGCTAAATAACAAAGATGGTTGGCTCTTGAATGAAAATCCACATAAAGTGTTTGTTCAAAGGCAAGATAGCACCTTGTTGTTACAGGAAGATTGTTTTGATTGTTTCTCACATCGATATGTGAAAATGAAGGAAAGATAAGAGAAAAAAAATGCCCCGATTTACGGGGCATTTAATATTTATTTAGCTGGAGCAGCATCTGGTAGTAAGATAAACTTATAGAAGTTTTCTTCTTTCAAATACTTATTGGCAGCAGCTTTTACTGATTCGATAGTAACATTGTCAAGATCCTCAAGATACTTAGTAACCTTTGTAGGATCAGTTTCATTCTGTACAGAACCCATAATTTCTGAAGTCCAGAAACCATTCTCTCTTAGATTTAATTCCAATTGACGTTTTTCCTCAATTTTGAATTTATCTAAATCTGTCTGAGATGGACCATTTTGTTTAATCTTCTTCACTTCGTCAATTGCTGAGTTAATCAAAGATTGATATTTATCAACACTGGTTCCAAATCCGATCATGAAGGTATAACGAGGTTTTGGAGATTTGCTGTATGATAAACGAGCTCCGGTTCCATATACTCCACTTTCATCTTCACGTAGGCGTTCAATCAATTTATTGGTCAAAATAGTTTCCAAAGCACTCGCATTCATGTTCTCTTGATCATTATAAATATAATCACCATAAATAACCATTCTTACAGCTGCTTTCGCCTCTTTACCCTTGCGAACAATCTTTTCAACACCTTTGTTTTTCTCATAAAGGTTCAAGTCTTTCGCTTGTTCTTTACGACCTTTATTAGGTAAAGCCGCTAGGTATTCCTCTAAGTATGGTTTAATCTCATCCTCAGTAAATGAACCTACAATTACAAAAGTGAAATCTGAAGCATCAGCGAATCTATCTTTATAAATTTCCAATGCTCTTTCTTTACTTACTTTATCTAAATCTGCAATTGAATAAGGAACTCGACGAATGCTATTTCCATATAATGTACGTTGAATCGCATCACTATAAACAAAGTTCGGATCGTTTTCACGATTTGCTTGCATGTCTTTTTGCTTGCTGATAACACTTTGGAAAATATCATCCTCAATTCTAGGTTCTGTGAAGTAACCATAGATCATTTCAAAAGCAGTTTTTAAACTTTCTTTATCAGTAGAACCACGAAGACCTTCAGAACGCTCAGTGATATAAGGACTGATGTTCACCTCTTTACCAGTTAAACTCTTTTGTAATTCTACGGTATTCAACTGACCGATACCAGAACTATTCACCAAGTTTCCAGCGAAAGATGCCGACATATAATCTGCATCAGAGTACAAGGATGTACCACCTGGACTATAAGCAGAGATCATGATTTGATCATTCTTGAATTTCGTAGGTTTTAATAAAACCTTAACTCCGTTGCTCAAGATTAATTCTTTTGTTTCAATTTTATCAATTGATTTTTCTGATTTAATAGAACCTTTCACTGGAGTTTTTGAAAGCATTGGCAAATCAGATACTTTGTCCTCATATGCTTTTAAATCTTCCTTATCAATCTCTGTAAACCATGCATTAACAGCTGCTTCCTCTGGAAGTTTATCCTTTTCAGCATCAGGAGCTAAAATGATCACATCACGGTTAATGTCTTGGTAGAATTCCTTACCAACATTCTCAACCTCTTTCAAACTCAATGTAGGCAATAACTGCTTAGTGATTTCATAGCGATCTTCATTACTCAATGCTGGACCATCTTTCAAGAAATGATTCAAATAGGCATTTACGTAACTTTCTGATTTTCTTTTATCACGTTCAGTGTATGAGGTTTCATTTGATTTAGCAATCGAACTAATGGCACGCTTAAATTCAGTTTCTGTAAACCCAAACTTCTGAAAACGATCTAATTCTCTAACCACTGCTTTAAATCCATCTTCAAACTGACCTGGTTTAGAGATAAAGAAGGCTCCTAAATTATCAATTCCACCGATAAATCCAGAGATATCTACTCCAGCTTGAATAAATGGAGGATTTGCTGACTGACCTAATTCGCTAAAACGAGCATTGATCATTTGGTTGAAAACATCTTTCAACAAGTCTCTTCTATAATCCTTAACTGTAGAAACCTTTTCTTCCGGATGTTTGATCATGATCTGACCAACAGTGTAGGTCATTTCAGGATCTGTTACTTTAATAAATTGGTTTTTATTAAGTAAGTCAACTTTATACTCAGTACGCGGTTTCAAATCCTTTGGCACTTTCATATCCGAGAATAATCTTTTCACTTCAGCTTCCATTTGCTGCGGATCGATATCTCCCACGATAATCAATGATTGAAGATCCGGGCGGTACCATTGTGCATGGAAATTACGAATAACTTCAGGGTCGAATTTTGTTACAACCTCTTCCGTACCAATCGGAAGTCTATCCGCGTAGCGAGAGCCATTTAACATGACCTTGAAATACTGATCACGCATGCGTTGCATTGCTCCACGGCCACCACGCATCTCTTCCATGATAACACCTCTCTCCTTGTTGATCTCGTCTGTTTCAAGCATCGCATCCTGTGCCCAATCGCGCATCACCTGCAAGCCGTTTTTCAATAATTCTGGATCATCTGAAGGAATCGGCAACTGATAAACAGTTTCATCAAAACTGGTATAGGCATTTAAATCAGAGCCAAATCTTACTCCTGCCTTTTGTAAATAGTCAATCAACTCATTTTTAGGAAAATGCTTTAATCCATTAAAGTTCATGTGTTCCATAAAGTGAGCCAAGCCTAACTCCTTTTCATTCTCTAAAATTGAACCTACTTTCATCGCAAGAAACATGGTTACTCGCTTCTCAGGTTCTGAATTTTTACGAATGTAATATTGAAAGCCATTCGCCAATTTACCCTTGATAACATCCTTATCAAATGGCAATTTTGCATCCCATTTCAGGGAGTCGTTCATCAATACTACTTTTGCTTCTGAATGAAGGTGGGTCGGCACGTAAGCACTGGCCATTTCCGTTGCAAATGGCAAGAGAAATGCTAATGCGAGGGGTTTTAGAATTTTCATAATTTCAAAAAAAATTTACTAGAATGGTTACTAATTTATATTTGGATAGCAATCTACAATAAATTTATTTAGCTTTAAAACAAATCTTCTATTCAAACTTATGATTTAATTTTTTTTAACAAATGGATTGGGAACAGACAAAAAGAGATTTTAAACGTTATTTATTATTAGAAAGAGGATTAAGCGATAATAGCATCGCAGCATACTTAAATGATGTTCATAAACTACAAAGCTATGCAGAATTAAATCATATCGATTTAAGGGAATTTCAAACCCTACATATCCAGCAATTTCTGCAATGGATAAATGAATTCCCTATTTCTGAATACAGCCAGGCACGCATGCTCTCGGGAATAAAAACCTTCTTCGGGTATTTACAAATAGAACATGGCTTTCCAAACAATCCAGCCGAATTAATTGAAACCCCTAGACTCTCCCGAAAAATCCCAGCGGTATTAAGCATTGAAGAAATCGACCAGCTGATAGCAGCTATCGACCTTTCCTCTCCTGAAGGAATGCGTAATAAAACTATCCTTGAAATTTTATATGGATGTGGCCTTCGTGTTTCAGAATTATGCAACCTCAAAATTTCAAATTTGTTCCTTGATGTCGAATTCATCAAGGTCGAAGGAAAAGGAAATAAGGAAAGGTTAATCCCAATTGGTCAGCAAGCCATCAAATACCTCAAAATTTATCTGGAAGAAATTAGGGTTCATCAACCTATAAAATCCGGAATGGAGGACTTCGTATTCTTAAATCGTAGAGGTTCTGCCCTTTCCAGAGTGATGATATTTCTAATCATTAAAGACCTTGCCAGTAAAATTGGCCTTGCCAAGGAAATTAGTCCCCATACATTTAGGCATAGCTTTGCTTCACATTTAGTGGAAGGTGGTGCTGACTTAAGAGCCGTACAGGATATGCTTGGACATGAGAGTATTACGACTACTGAAATCTATACCCATATCGATAAAGAATATCTTCAAAGTGTCATTACTCAATTTCACCCTAGATCTTAATGCAACAAAGTTTAATTTAATTTGCAACAGTATTGCATTTAATATATCTTTGCAATGTGATAAGATTATTGAGGTCGTATAAACAATTAATTTCAACGTTATGGATTGGGGTCATGTTCCTCTCCATTTCCTTGATTGTTTTACACCGTCATGATCTTCATTCAGATTCCAATGATACTTGCCATTTAAATGAAAAACAGCATCATCAGCATTCGCATGCTGAAGACTGCCAGTATTGTTTTTTATTTTTTCAGCAAGGGATTAATCTAGTAACTCCATTTTTATGGGAATCAAATCCGGAGAGCTTCCAAATCAATACGATTTTAAGCAATCGCATCTTTGAGTCTCCCCTTTTAAAAATTCAATCCAGCAAAAGTCTCCGTGCGCCTCCCATTTACACGTTATCCAAAATCGTGTAATATATCTATAGTAATTATCAAATTATAACAACGTACATGTTGAAATACGCATGGACTGTACTAATTGTATTCCTTTTGAATGCAGCCTCAGCACAGGACAAATCCATTCAATATATCAATGGTATTGTTGTCGATGAGAAAGCCCAGCCTATTTTTGGTGCTAATATCAGTATTTCTAATACCGACAATCATACCTCTTCAGATGTTCATGGTCAATTCAAAATCAAAGCTGGCCAAGGACATCAACATCTTGCAATCAAAGTTTCAGCATTGGGCTATGAAACCTTTGAACAATTCGTTCATCAGGAAGCTGATAGCTTGCTTAAGATTGTTCTTAAAAGCTACAGTGAAAAGATCGACGCTGTTTCAGTTTCTGCGCAGGTAGAGGAACAGCGCACCGCTGTAAGATCCAAACTTAACAGCCAGCAGATCGAAGAAAGTAAGGGTAAATTGGTCGCCGAAGTGTTTTCAAAACTTTCTGGTGTATCCATATTAAATACGGGGCATTCAGTTTCCAAACCTGTTATTCATGGTATGCATTCTAATCGGGTAATATTATTAAACCATGGAGTCAAACAGGAAAGTCAACAATGGGGACTGGAACATGCCCCTGAATTGGACCCCTTTACTGCGGATGAATTTGAAGTTATCAAAGGTGCACAGGCCGTGCGCTATGGTGCAGATGCATTAGGTGGTGTATTGATCGCAAAGTCTCAACAGATTGATCCTAATAAATTATCTGGGAGAGTTGACTTGATTGCTCAATCCAACGGCAGAGGCGGAACCGCAAATCTTCAATTGGAAGGCGGAATCAAATCTATTGTTGGTTTAGCATGGAAAGCTCAGGCTTCTGGAAAAAAATTGGGCGATATCAAGTCTCCTGATTATTTCTTGGGAAATACCGGTTCAGAGGAATTAAATTTCTCCGGAACGCTGCAATATAAAAAGGATAGAAATTACTTTGAAGCATTCTATAGCAGATTTTCAACTGAATTAGGAGTATTTTATGGTGCCCACATTGGTAGCATTGAAGATATCTATGCTAGAATTGAAAATGGTGAACCTTTTGAAAAATATGATTTCAGCTATAAGATAAATGCGCCGAGACAACAGGTTTCGCATCAATTGGGAAAACTGAAATATCAATATCAGTTTAAAAATGATTTTCAATTAGATGCTCAATACTCATGGCAGCAAAATCATCGCCAAGAGTTTGATATGCGAAGAGCCTTGGAAGATAATATTCCAATGTCCGACATGGTCCTTACCTCTCAACAATTGCAATTAATCTTAAAGGCTAAATCACACAGCTTCGGACTAGATGCCGGAAATCAGGTAAACAACAATACTGCCGGTACTGGTACTACCCCTATTATCCCAAATTTTGATAATTATTCCTTGGGGATTTTTGGAATACATCAATTCCGCTTAAATCAATGGATACTGGAAGCTGGATGGCGTTATGACTACCGTTATTTCGACGCAGCAGGATATCGTTATAAGTATACGGATGCTCAGCAAAACGGCCCACAACAGTATTTGTTAGAAGATAATAGGAGCTTCCATAATTTCTCAGGATTATTAGGTGTTGCTTATCCAATTAACCCGAAATGGCAATATAGAAGCAGTGTGGGCCTTGCTTGGCGTGCTCCAACAGCTAATGAGCTCTACAGCGATGGAGTTCACCATGGAGCTGGAATCTATGAAATTGGGAATTTGAATCTTAAAGCAGAGCAAGGATTGAAATGGGTGCATTCTATTTCACACAAATCTGAATCCCTGGAATTGATCTCTGATATCTATGGACAATATATCCATAACTATATCTACGCTGCTCCGAATCCAGACTCTGTCAGACAGACAATCCGCGGTACTTTTCCAGTGTTTAGCTATTCCCAAAATAAAGCTTTGTTCTACGGACTAGATCTTCAACTCATCTGGAAGATTACGCCAAAAATTAATTATGCATTACAAGCAAGCTTGGTAAGAGCAAAAAACATCAGTACAGACAGTTTTCTACCTTATATTCCCTCGGACAGAATGCAGAACTCCATTCAATGGTATTATGCTGCCGAAGGAAAGGGATATGTCAAACTAAGCCATGAATTTGTGGCTAAACAAAATCGATATACTGAAGGAACTGACTATGTCGCTCCGCCGGCAGCTTATAATTTATTCAACGTATATATTACACATCCACTAAATATTAATAATAACCCTTTCAATCTTTCTTTGGCGGTGGACAATCTTTTCAATACTAGTTATAAGGACTATATGGATCGTTTCCGATACTATGCCCATCGCCCAGGAAGGAATTTTATTCTATCTGTAAACTATAAATTCTAAAACAAAAAATCATGAAATCAAACATTTTTATCTTATTCATATTAGCTTCTTTCTTTACTTTTCAATCTTGTTCTAAAGATGATCCAACCCCTGAGGTAGATCAAGAAGAAGTAGGCTCAGCAACTCTAACTTTCACAGAGGTTGAAGCAGAAAAACATGACGACCATTATCATTACCATGATATCAGCAACCCAGAAGTTGAATCCGTAGAATTCTCAGGTGAAAAATTTCTACCTCCTGTAGGTGCTCATATTCATTTGGAAGTTGGTAAATCTTACCGCTTCAACTTAAAGGTTAAGGATTTTGCTGGTCGCGAGAGCCAACAAACATTTATCGACCGTGCTGACCAACATTTTGCATTCCTTTTGGGAGCTCCAGCAGGTACATTATCCGCTGAGTATGCTGATAAAACAGCCGATGGAAAAGCAGCAAATGTAGGTGTTACAGGTTATATCACAGTTATAAAAGCTTCCAACAGCTTCACATTCCGTTATTTACTACGCCATCTTAACCCAGGGGTTAAAAGTACCATCAATCCGAAAACTGATATTTTCAATGCAGACTTCAATAAATTCGGTGGTGCAAATGACTTAGATCTGAAGGTAGAATTGCACCTTGTAGAGGCAGGTCACGAAGGCCATTAACAGAAAGTAAGGCTCAAAATCAATAGCTTGCTAATTTCAGCAAGCTATTGTTATATAAAAACCATAAAAAGTATTATTTTTGGCGAGCCGCCTCCGTAGTTCAATGGATAGAATGTTAGATTCCGGTTCTGATGATGTAGGTTCGATTCCTACCGGAGGTACAAAAAAAGCCGCTTATAGCGGCTTTTTTATTATAATAGCACTTAGTTTTTAGTGTATAAATCTACTGCGATAAAAGTGCTGATTGCATTAATTCAACCAACATCCCCTACCTATTTTCTTTTTTTTTATTTAAGGTCTTTGATATCCCCTGCTTTTAACTCGATGATTGCTCCTTCAAAACGAATGGTTACATCTGTTACCGCATGAACTTCAACATTAGAAACTTCACAATCTTGATAAATTGTCTTTTGTCCTAAACTCATTCTCTTCGGTTCCTGCGTGTCAATAATCAAATCTATTTGACCTGATTTATATACTTCTACATATTTTTCGGGACAACCATCTGTCTTTGAACATGCTACGATTGAGCTTGCAAAAATTAAAATAGCTACTATTTTAATTGCATTATTAATAATTGATTTCATTTGGATTGATAGTTTTCAAAAGTAGGTGTTTAAACATTACTATTTTACGGATAACCATATTTCTATCGAAATAATCTTTTTTTCTCACAATAGAAACAATGATTTAATTCAATAACTTAATACATCCCTATGATTGAACAACATGTGAAAAATCTATATCCTAAAAATTTCTATTAATAAGAATATATCACTTTTGGAGTTATTAGAAATAAAAAAAGGACCTATTGGTCCAACACATCTAAAAACAATATAAACTAAAAAAAGCTGCCCTTAAGCAGCTTTTTTATATCATTACGCATTCTCCTGATTTAAAGATTGCTTATAAATAGCCTTCTTAACTTGGATACGACGAGCAACGGATTTCTTCTCATAAGCTTGACGCGAACGTAATTCTCTTAAAACGCCAGTCTTCTCGAATTTCTTCTTGAAACGTTTTAACGCTCTATCTAAAGATTCTCCTTCTTTTACATTAACAATAATCATAGCTTTTTTGTATACCTCCTTCCGTCGTAAAATTCTTGGTCTGCAAAGATACGTAAAGCAGGAGGATTAAACAAGGTATATTTAATATAATTTATAGTCAGCTACAATCTGTTCCAAGGGTCGCTCCTTACTACATAGAACAGTCTGAATACCAAGCCTCTTCGCTCCTTCCAAATGTTGCGGACTATCATCCACAAATAATGATTCTTCCGGATTTAAGTTATTATCATTCAGCACACGCTCAAAAATAGCAGCATCTGGCTTCCTTAAATGTTCCAAATGTGAATAATAAGTCCTCTCAAAGAACACATCATTGCTCGGGACGCCATATTTCTCCTGAATATGATTCATACAATAAGCATAATGAAGCTCATTGTTGTTACTACATAAGAAAGTACGGTAATTGTCTCTTAAATTTTCAAGGATCTGATGTTTTCCTTCAGGCACTCCAATAAGCAATGAATTCCAAGCAGTATCAATTTCATCATCAGTCAGATCAAACTTGTTGGCTTTTTCCCGAACCCCATCTCGAAACTCAGGAACCGTTATTTCACCTTTATCAAAGGAATCAAACAAAGTGTCCTGTCCATGGTGTCCAAAAAAATCATCTACATTTTTAATACCCAAATCTATAAATGCCTGACGCACTTTAGGAAAGTCAATCATAAAGATCACATTCCCATAATCCAGAATAACATTTTTAATTTTTTGCATATAAAAATTTTGTTTTCTCGTCTCAAATATCGATAATTGCATCGTTAAAACGGGTATCTACTCCCATTTTTTAACACAAAAAATAACCGCGCCTATAGCTCAGTCGGTTAGAGTAGAAGACTCATAATCTTTTGGTCCCTGGTTCGAGCCCAGGTGGGCGCACAGAGAAACCCCTGTAAGTTGAAAACTTGCAGGGGTTTGTTTTTTACAAGGGGACTAAATGGGGAGCGGGTTTGTAACTGTTTTTAAAGGTTTATAGACAGTCTTATTAATATAGGGATAGGAACCTCCAGGCATTGGGGTAAAGTCATCCCAACCAGAATGTTCAGTTTTTGTAAATCCTCCCCATTCTTCATTTAAAATTTTAATAAGTAAACTTGAGATAGTAATTAATTTGTCTTCATCACATTTTCTTATCAATCTTCCGAAACCACTAAATGGTCTTATTGAGTCAAATAATCCATTATACTCATAATTTTCATGAAATTTGTCCAATAATTGATAATAATTTAACTCATCGGAATTTCTTATAAAAGTTCTAAGAGAATCTTCGTTTAACTGAAAAACTCTTTTTTCATTCAAATTTTCAATATATAGAAATAATGTTTCTTCCTTATCTAATTCTCCAATACAATATTCAAGGCTTTTAATTTCATTATTAATATCTCCGTATTCTTGAGACATATTATCTTGGCTTTTTAAATAATCAATATATCTAATCGTCCAATCATAAATTGATTCAAAACATAACTCTTCCTCAAATTGGTTTCTTGTTAAATTAGTAATTTTTGAGATTTCAACATAACCAGCTATGTTACCTGCAAATGCAGCGACTTTTATACCTTGTGATAATATAATGCAATATTCATAATTATTTATCATCCTATTAATAGAAGGTATTGCAGCTAACCTTCCCACTATTCTACCATTTTGAAATATTGGCAATAACAACCTATTTAAATCTTTTAATTTATTATGGATAAATACTTTTCCTAAATTGCCTTTTTTTGTAAATGAGGCTAAATCACAAAATGTCTTAAAATCAGAAGGTGATAATTCAGACAACCCTTTCTTAGGAACTCCATACCTTTTATTATTTTCATTAATCTCCAAATCTATTTTACAATCAGGCACTAAATATCTAATTAAGGAATAGAGATTATTATCAACAAAACTACATTCATTTATAAACCCCTCACCTTCATAAGGATTATGTTGCAGTTTTACACAAACACTAGTTCCAAAATCTGTTTCAACATTTTGATTTTTCTCAGAAATTAGAATTGGAGTATCAATCAGTCCCTTTGTAAACTTTAAAACATTTTTTACATTGGGATTATCCCCGAATTTTGAAGTTGACACAATTACTTTATGACCTAACATAAAAACCGAATAAAAGCCGATGCCGAATTGACCAATTGATTCAAAAGAATTCTTCTGGGCTAATCCAACATATTCATCATAAAAGTCATAACTTTTCCAATATGATTTTCCAAAATCTAAAAGTTGATTCGTCAAAATATTCTTTGACATACCAATTCCATTATCACGCACATATAAAAACCAATCACCATCATCATTTCTTAACTCAATAATTATCTTACCTTCAAAATATTTTTGTTTGAATTTTCTCAAATTAATAGCATCAATGGAATTTTGAATTAATTCTCTTAAAGCTAAATAAGTATAATTATATAATCTCTTACCACCAACATTAATAGCTAATAAGTTAGGTTGAGAAACTTTTATCTTTGTATCAATAGAATCCCATCCATTTGTTCTAATATACTGTTGCCCCAATAACAAAGTATTATCTATAGCTTTTACTCCCTTCACTAGAAATCCATCTTCACCTCTTTCAGAAAAAAACATAGCTGCTTTTTTGAGTTCATCATTTAAAACTGAAAGTGCCTCAAAACATAGCCACCATGCCTTTTTTTCATTTTCACCAAAAGATTTGGTAGAATTATACATTATTAAATTATTCTCTACCCTCGGAAAACCTATTTTATTTTGAAAAATCCAATGATTTTGAGATTCACCAAAAATTTTTTCTTTAATTTCTTTTTGTGTTAATGGAGTCCTTAATCTATCTATATGTGCAGCATCTGAAACTCGTAATATATAAGCTAGCTTCTTACTATTAACAGGAAAATGAACCCAACTAGGACTTGTATAGCTAAATAACTCATTATCAATGTAAGAAATATCCATAGAGTGACTTTTGGATATTTTCCCAATTAATTCACCAAATTCGTCTCTGAGTTGTTCATCTTCAATAACCATTTTTCCAGATGGTAATTTTGATAATGGAATTAGTTCTGCAAATTCCCCATGTAATTTTCTTACACAGTAAAATAATGCTTCTTCTTCAACATTTTTTAAATTTCCATTTATAGCTATAAAATCATTGTAAATTGGTAAATTCTGTAAGTATTTTTTATTATTTAAAATAGAAAAACACATCCCAGCATCATGTATCAAAAAACACATGTGCAAAATATAGCCCTCCAAGGGATTTAATCCTATCTTGTTTCCTAAAATTAAATCTGCATATTTCCACAACATTCTAGAATGTTGTAGGGAATGATCTGTTAAATTTGGAAAATCAATTCTTATAGCCTCTAAATTTTTCTCCAAATTCAATTCTGATTTGTTTATTTCTTCAAGTAAAAAATCAATGAATTTAGAATCATTACTAAAAAGAGTTTTATCAAATGTGTCTTTAAATAATTTACTATATTTCATATTTATCATCAACTACACTACCAATACTTTGTCTATTTCCTTCATTAGTCGATCTGTTCAGTAAGCACGACGATCATTTTTTGATAATGCAAAACATCATCAAAGTCAAGTTCGAGGTCTTTACAGTCTATTTGCCATTTTTGAGCAGGTTGGTAACCTCCAATGTAGAAATTCCAAGCAAGCTCGGGAACATGGTCAAAGTACTGCAATTCATTTATATAGACTTTACCGTCTTTGAAAATTGGTTTTCCGACGATATTTCTACCTCATATTGGATAAGAAGTAATCAGATCGTCTATTTTCTCACTTTCTAAAAATCGTTGTAAATCTCCTCTATACGAATGTTCACAAGCATTACCTGTAACATAAAGTCGATTTATATTATCAATTTATTGTTTTACTGAAAAATCCATTTATTTAAGCTAATGAATATGGTTTAAACTGTTTTAAAATTAGTTAAAATAAGTGAAAGGAATAAATCAAAATAAGACGTCATAAAATGAGACATCCTCACTCATCACCTTTAAATGAATGATGAGTGAAGATGTGGCCTACGGCAGTTAAAAGTAATTAATTCTCAGATTTTTGAATTTCTAACTGCTCTAGTTTATTAGCAAGTTTAGAATTATTATTATCCCATTTTTTAACACAAAAAATAACCGCGCCTATAGCTCAGTCGGTTAGAGTAGAAGACTCATAATCTTTTGGTCCCTGGTTCGAGCCCAGGTGGGCGCACAAATCAAAAAGCCGTTTTTTCTGAATAGAATAAACGGCTTTTTTCGTTTTAAGGACTTTTGAACCAACTGCCCTACAGGTGTCTAATACCCATTTATTGAATGCTATCTTCCTTTATTGAACAGTATAATATTGAACATAAAAACACTTCACTTGTTCATTTCTTAGACGAGCAGGGCGAAAGTAAATCTCTCCATTTAGCAATTTACTACTTAATGAGTCAATATATTCTTTAAACAATTGGATATCTAGTTTTTGTCTTGTAGTAGCGTTATAGACTTCAGTATTAAACTTTTGAATACTGCCATTATTATTTACCACATATTTATTTCTAATATTAATATTATTAAGATCTAAATTTAAGGAATCCACTATTTTTTTTAAATAATCATTATTTGCATCATTAGTTATTCTCACTAAATTCTTATTTGGTACAGGCTCATCAGATATGCCTTCATATTTAAAATAAACTTTCTCCAAACTCATAGAATTCTCAAGCTCTTGGACATCTTCGTTCTCTAATTTATAATAGTTTTTAGTGGTACTATTATTCCCTGTACCAACTATTAATAATTCTCTGTCTAAATTGTAGGAAATTGGCAAATACTCATCTATATAAACGAATGACTTGGATAATTTCTTGACAAAAAGTGAATCTTTACTGAGAAATCCAAAGATATCCCCCCTACCTAATTGGTCATTTACTAATTCTAAATCCTTAATATTTGATTTAAAATTTTTTAGTTTTATCGAAACAATAGGGTAATCAATTTGGATACTATACAAAATTGAGTCATCATGTGAAAAAAAGTATGCTCTTTTAAAGTTAAATTTAGAATTATAGTCTTCAATGTTATCTATTGTTTTCTCAGTTTTTAAAATCAAATCTTTTATATCTGACTTTTCAAGTCCAAACTTTAATCTTTTGGGTATTTTTTCCTGTCCATTGCATATGGAACAAAACACTAGATTAATAGATAAAATAAAGGCTAATAAAAATTTCATAATAGGCTGTAATTTGTACATCTGACAAATAAAATTAATAATTTTAGTCAAGCCATTAAGACGATCGGCGTATAATTTTGGAAGCTTGGGGTATTTTCCCTAATAAGTACAATTACATCTATTTCTTTTTGTGTATCGCTATTTCAGGACAAAAAACTCCCTTTAATTAAATAACGGATTAATAAATTCCCATTCTTTAATATGAGAAGGATGATGCTCTTTTAAGACAATTTCATCAAAAGTTTTCAATAAATCTGTATTTGAGTTTGCCAAATCCTTTTCCTCCTTGGGGTCATTTTCAAGGTTATAAAGCTCCCAGGTTGTATTTTTATAGCCTTGCTTCTTTACATTTGTTTTTACTGCTTTCCATTTACCCTTTCGAATCGCAATTTGACCTCCTTTTTCAGGATATTCAAAATATAAATAACGTTCATTTAGATTATGATCCTTCCCAAGTAACGCTGGTATCATGGATTCACCATCTGTAGAAATATTTTCAATTTTCAGCAAATCTGCTAATGTTGCCATCAAGTCATATTGAACAGAAATATGGTCAGAAACTTTATTTTTTGGAAATCTATTTGGCCATTTGGCAATGAATGGCACCCTGATTCCACCCTCATAGACATCCATTTTAAGACCTCTCAGCCCTCCAACACTATTGAAGTACCTTGGCTGTACCCCACCATTGAATGTTGCCCCATTATCACTTGAAAACATGACTATAGTATTTTCATCAAGCCCGAGTTCCTTGAGTTTAGCAAGAATAATTCCCACCTGGTCATCCAGATAAGTTATCATGGCAGCATAGGTGGAAAGAGGGTATTGAGATGGAACATATCCATTTTGACCTAGATATGGTTTTTCACCAGGGAATTTTCCAATATATTTCTTGATATATGCTTCAGGAGCTTGTAAGGACACATGCGGAATCGTATAAGGTAAATACAGAAAGAAAGGACTTTTTTTATTTTCTTCGATAAATCCCAAAGCTTTTGAAGTCATTTTCTCAGGAGAATACTCCTTTCCTGTAAATTTTTCAAAATCCTCATTTTTGAAAATTTCAGGATCGAATTGCTCATGAACCAAGCGATATTCATTTTCTAAAGTATCCCATTTACCATTTTCCCAAAGATGCGTTGGATAAAAATTATGGGCTTGTTTCTGATCTAGATATCCGTAGGCATAATCAAAGCCTTGTTTTTGGGGATCACCAGTAGTATTAGCCATTCCTAGGCCCCATTTACCAACAATAGCAGTTTTATACCCAACAGATTTTAACATTTTAGGGATTGTTAAAATTCCTTCTGGGAGCGGCATCTGCCCTCCTTCTTTATCATCTTGAAACCCTCCTAATTCGTAATTTCCACGGATATAAGATTTCCCTGAATGCTTTCCCGTCATCAACATAGCACGTGAAGGAGCACAAACCGGAGCAGAACTATAATGTTGGGTAAAACGAACTCCTTCTTTAGCTAGTTTATCCAAATTTGGGGTCTGAATTAACTTTTGACCATAGGAACCAAGTTCTCCATACCCCAAATCATCTGCATAGATATAGACAATATTCGGTTTGTTATTTATAAGATCTTGCGCAAATAAACTCCAATTAACTAAAATAAGCCATATGCTAATCAATATAGATTTGAAATTAATTAAATGCATGATCATATATTTATCCGGTTTGCCTTAATATTTTAATTAAAGAAGTCTAATTCGGCTATACTAAGTGATTTATCATCCCTAGCTATTTTTACCGCTTCAATTTTAATGAATTTAGTTTTCACAGGGTTTTTAAATCTGAATGTCCTGGTTGTCGGATCATTGATTAAATTACCAAATTCAAATGAATCTATAAGGTCCCAATTTGTTCCATCATTGCTACTATAAATTTTCCCTAACTCTAGCATTCCTTTTTCATTCTGGCGTTGAGGGGTATATGCAAAACTCTTTAATAGTTCAGTTTTTCCTAAATCGATGCTTACAAAATGAACATTATTATCAGATTGAGAATTCCAATGAGTACTTGGGTTTTCATCAAACATTAAATTTGACTCATGGCCTTTAGTTTCTGAACTTTTATCAATGATTTTCCAACCCTTTTTTTCAATTCCGATTTCCTTTTCAACCACAGATCCAACTTGACCATCTTTTGAGATAGCTATGGCATTAATATGATTACTCTTAGGAATAAATTCACCCTGATATAAATTTGAGTTTTTATTAGGTTTTGTTCCATCGGTCGTATAGAAGATTTTATAATCTGCACTTAGATTTTTTAAGATATCTTCACCATGTGGTTTCCATCCAAATTCATGTTTTTTAGGTTCGATTGTAATTTTACCACTAGCATTACGAGAAATTTCCAGTTGTGGTGGAGTATTAGGCGCTAAATATGCCCCTATTTCACTTAATACTGGAATTGCTCTGCTTTCTAATATTCTCAAACGTAATTTACTGGTATTGACTTGTGGAAAGCGTAAAATCCTCTTATAACCTACATTTGTACTATGGCTTATTTCTTTCCAACTTCCATCAATCCAAGCATCTAAGGCAAGCTTTTCAATTCTTTCCCCATTGGTATCGATCGCTTCTTGAATCACAAATCTATTTAAGTTAGTTTTCTTAGAAAGAGGGATTTCAATCTGAACTTGACTGGATTTTAAAACTAATTTTGTTTTTAAATCACCATCAATTAAGGATTTATCAATCTTAGCATTCCTTAATAAATTATTGGAATAAGTTGACTTAATTCTTTCACCAACTTCCTCTAAAACCTTTACATCTTCTGCTGAGAATTTCCCTTCACGATTAGGCGGAATATTCAATAAGAAGATAGAATTCCCACCTACAGATCTTTCATAAATGTCAAACACATCATCTGTGCTTCTTACTTTCTGGAAATTATCATCCCTATAAAACCAACCTTCACGTATGGAAGTATTCGTTTCTGCAGGCTGATAATGTAAAAATTTCGCCCCCTTTATTGCTTCCCTACTGCCTAAGTCTTGGTCAGTTAAATCTTTATGAGTTTCTAAAGTGTTAGGATCTTGCGCATATGGAATTACATTCCACTCCGTTGACCTTGTGCCACCAGCTTCATTTCCACACCATCGCAAATCTTCCATTCCAAAGATGATAGCATTTGGGGCAAGGGTATGAATTAATTCTTTCCAGGCTACCCGGTTATATTTTTGTCCACCCTTTGTTTTTGGATGTGCACCATCAAACCATACCTCATGGATTGGACCATACTCAGTTAATAGTTCGAATAATTGATTTAGAAAATACTCATTGTAATCGTCTACATTAAATTTAAAGGTTTGGTTATTGCTAAATGGGCGACCTTCTACTTTTCTAGGGATAGTTCTATCTGAGTACTCACTTAAGTTACCATACAAACCATCTGGATTTTCTATTTGGTATAAGTCTGCTGGCGATAAATAAATTCCCAATTTAAGCCCAAACTTTTGACATGATGCCGCCAAATCTTTTAAAACATCGCCATTTCCGTTTCTAAAACCTGTGGACATAACACCGTGCTTGGTATAGCGACTTTGCCATAAAACAAATCCATCATGATGTTTTGCAGTAAAAATTACCTTGGTCATGCCAGCATCTTTCATGCTTTTACACCATTGATCGGTATCTAAGGTTTTAAGATCAAAAATTGTAGGATCTTCTTTTCCATTACCCCATTCCATTTTGGTAAATGTATTCGGTCCAATATGAATAAAGGCGATGAATTCATCTTTGAGGGCATCATATTGGTTTTTTGTTGGAACAACGTGAGCTGCTTTTCTGATAATATCTTCAGGTGTATCCGATTGATTGATACTATAAGTATTTTTTATTGGAAGTGAATTACCTTTTAGTAGTTCTTGACTGATTGCTAAGGAAGTTACGCAACTAAGGAGTAAAAGTAAATTGATTCTTTTGTTCATTTTTTTCTTTTCGGCTATATAAGGTCAAAATAATTTTAAAATTAACGGTTCCCTTTAGGATTAATTGAGCCAATTTTAGCATAAACTAAACCTCCATTAGCCTATTCCTTCGAATTGCAAATACTTAAAAATATAAATTGTATATAACCTTAATAAAGTTCATACCTGAACAGGAATTGGCAGAAAAGGAATGACAGCGAGCGCTGGATATGCTCAGGAAAGCATCAATAAAATCTTATAAAAAGTAAAGAGCCTTTAATTTAGTTTAAAGGCTCTTTATGTTTTTATTCTTATATTTTCTTATTTTTATACTAAACCTATTTGCTGAATTATGGATTTTCTCCTTCTTTTCAATACGAGCAATATTTTATATATAGTAATCACAACTATAGTAGTTTCTATCTATGGTTATACATTATATACCATATTGACTAATAATTTCCTAAGCAACTTGAAAAAAACATTTTGGGTTATTATAACTTTATTATTTAGTTTACTAGGATGTTTAATTTATTTTATTTTCAATCCATTAAGGAATGTTAATACCTAAGCATTCCTCGATCGAATTACCATAACCTAACTTACCTAAAAAACTAATCCCTTCTACTTCTTTTTCATTTTCTGCAAACGTTCTTTTGCTGCTGGAATCACATCATCATCTTCAGTATAATTTTCAATCACACTTTCCAATGTTTTTCTAGCTTGTAGAGCATCCCCTTTGCGAGCATAAGTATCTGCAAGCAGGATAAAACTTTTTGCCACCCAATAATCATGGGAATCCATGTTTTCAATGACATCAAAAGCCGATTTCTGAGCCTTGTCGTACTCCTTATTATCATATTGCATCTGGGCAACATTGTATCGCGCCTCTGCACTCACTGCCGCATGACTTTTTAGGGCTGCCAGGTTCAATTCTTTCAACGCTGACTGCTTTTTACCTTGCTGAGCCATAGCTTTTGCACTGTATAAGTGAGCGGTGGCAATTTCCTCTTCCGTAGCTTTTGCATTATTCTTAACCAACTCGATATACTTATCCATTTGCTCATAATCCCCTAATTCGTAATAACAGATCATCAAATTAGTAACAGCATAACCATAATTGTCCTTATAGTCGGAATTAAGCTCCAGTTTTTTCAAGTGTACAATTGCCTCATTATATTCTTTCAAACTCAAATACAACGCAGCTACTGTCATCAAGGTTTTCTCCGTATACTGACTCGTCCAATCATTCAAGATAATATTCAGATCGTGCAATGCTTCTTCAGGACGACCTGTATGGTATAAACTCACTCCACGAATATAGCGGGCATGCTTCTCTTGCCTAGGTTTCGGAAATTTATCGAAATAAGCATTAATTGCCTCCACAGCAGGACCATATTGCCCTCTGTTAAACAAAGTATTTCCGGCTTGAAATGCCAGGTTATCTTGTTCACCCTCACTTAAATCAGTGATATTGGTACTCGTAGCATATTGAATATAGCTTGTTGCATCACCTTGATCCAAATAGATATTCTCTATTGATAACAATGCTTGTGCAGCCTCGCCTGTCTTCGAGTAATCCTTTACAACCTTTTGAAAGGTAGCCATCGCAGCTTCATTATCACTCATATTGTATTGAACCAAGCCGATGGTCATCAATGCCCGGGGTACATAACTACTTCTCGGGTATTTGTCGATCATCTTTTGCAGTCCTTCGATAGCAACTTCATAATCCCCTTTTACGAAAGATATATAAGGAATTTCAAAAGCCACATCATCTGCATAATTGGAATTTGGAAACTGTTCAACAACTGATCTCAAAGTATTTAACTTAGCATCATTGTCGCCTTGCAAGCCTTGGATAATCCCATGTTGAAACAAGGCATAATCCTGATTCGGAGCCTTATTGGCGATCAGCTGATCATAGTATTCATTAGCACGTCCATAATTACGCATAGATAGATACGAATCGCCTAATCGAGCCATCACATCATAACGCACATTTTTATCCAATGAACCCTCATCAGATGCTAAAAAACGCTCAAAATAATCAGCAGCAACACTATAGCGGTTTATACGGAAAGCTGAATACGCTAAGGCATAGTTTGCATAATTGTATAAATTCGTGGTTCTAGCAGCCGGCATCTGTAAAAATCTAGAGAAATTATCTACTGCCTCGCCGTACTTGCGAACTTCATACATCGCCTCCGCTTTCCAATAGGTTGCCAATGCCGCCATTTCTGGATCAAAAGGAACTTTCTCTGAACGCATAAACATGGAAATACTATTCTCGAAGGCACGCTCATTATAAAATTCCAACCCACGATAATAGGTTATCTTCTGATAAACCATATCAGCTTTGGACTCTCTATTTTGAAACGATTCCAACAAGTAAACCCCAGCCTGAAAATTGCTGCTTCCCATCAATACTTGAGCCATTCGGGTTTCAGTATTCTCTGCTTTTTGAGCTTCTGGATCAAGCTCCGCAAATTTCATGGTAATATATTCCTGAAGCGGTTTCAACGATACTTGGACCGAATCCAATTCAAATAAGGTCTTCGCATAATTATAAAGAGCATCCGCTTTCAATTCCTTATCATAATTCATTTTGGAAGCATTGTAAAATGCTGCCCTCGCCTTCTGTTTATCACCAGCTTGCAGAGCAATTGACCCTAATGCCATTACCGAACTTTGATAAAAAGCATCCGCAGGTTTTACTTTTTCCAAAATAGAAACCGCCCGGTCAAATTGACCAGCACGATAAGCTAAGATTCCTATCCTATTATTATCTACATTATCGCGGTCAGAATTAGGATATCTTTCCGGTAATGGACTATGAAAAGGTTCTTTAAAATTGTTTCTATTATAATATAATCCTGCCGCAATCGTTCTCAATTCAATTTCTAATGCCTTCCGGTCGATCTTCATATCCGGATTACGACGAATCTTTACAGCATCAGCCAACATCGGACGATAATCACGAACAATCTCGATGGAGTCCAAAACTGATTTTTGAGTCCCTACTGCTTGCTCATTATTTTGCTGATTCTCAACTTGTTGTTTTTTATCTTCCTGTGCATAACTTGCTAACAACATTACTGAGAAAACTCCAGTAAGTGCAGGTTTCAGGTAACTATAGCCAATCCTATGTTTCAGTATCATTTTTCGTCCTTATTTCTTAGCTTTTCCAATCGTTATTTCATAGTAGGAATAACAATTGTGTAAAATTATCCCCTTCTTAAGTGTGATAGTCAAATCTAAAGAATTCCAATCACAATAAGATGAAGAGTAAGTAAAAAGCCAGAGTCAATGTATTTAATTCTCTTATCCGAACTTAACCTAAGCAAATTAAATACCATAGACGAATCAAATTAAAATTTTTAATAAACCCTATCATTTAATTTTTGGTCCATACTTATTATCGAATCTTTGACCTTCGGCAAAAATTAAATAGAATATATAAAAAGGGATTAATAGGAACCAACCACTTCTCCCCACATCATGACATCGCTTCGCCCCTTGAGATAAACTTATCCTCATTAAAATCAACATAGGGATAATTAAAAGAGGATGCTTAAGAACAACATCTTCATACCTATTTTCTAAAATGTTCCAGCCTTCATTGTTATCACCCTTAAATAAGTATTTTAATGTTTCTGCAATGAAAATTATAAATAGATTAGTCAAAAAAAACTCAAGTCGACCAATTCTACCTTCAAAGGATAATAACTTATAATATTTTAATTCAAAATTACTAGGGATTTCAGGGGGTTCAAAAACAGGCATTACAATTGATTCCAAAACAATGGCTTCCTTTAATTGAGGCTGGGGAATTTTAACCCGCAATTTCTGAGAACATTTTGGACATTGAACTATTATGGTTTCCTTTAAAATACTATCTGTATTTAATTGCATCTTGCAATGACAATTGGAACATTCCAAATTCATAATGGCAGGTTTTAATTATTTAACATAACTAATTATCAAATAAAAAGCACAAAATATAAAGGCCATAATAACTATTAACTCTACAATTGATAAGTTCTTTTTCTTAACAGTTAGGTCTTGGTCAGCGATAATATTTTCCTCTTCTTTGTCTGGAATATCCTCTTCTATAACAGGCAAGTTATCCCCTTCTATTTTGACAGGAATTTCTTCAGTTAATTTTGGATTGGAAATAATCCTAAGGTTCATGTTTTCATCAAAACCCATCCAAAATTCAGAACTACAATAAGGACATTGAATAAATAATTGGTTTAGTTTATTAAATCCTTGGCTATTTAAAGTCATTTTTGACTCACAGGAGCTACATTGAATAATTTTCATCAATACTTTCTATAAATCAAACCAACTGGTGAAATCATAATCATCATCAACATTATTTTCAAGGTCGTTTCCAACATCATCAAGATTTACAGCTTTCTGATCTGTTAAAAAAACTTCATCTGCTACCCCATCATAATTGACATCAAGCACCATCGCATCCACTACTCCATTTGTATCAGAATCAAAAATGATTGCATCTACCAAACCATCCTGATTCGTGTCCATAGAAATTGAATCGAATAATCCATCTTTATTCGAGTCCAAAATAATTGCATCCATAATTCCATCTCCATCAGAATCTAGAACCATTGCATTAAACAAACCATTCTGATCCGAATCCAGCATAATGGCATCAACCAATCCGTTTTGATCTGAATCTAGAATAATTGCATCCGTAATATTATTATTATCATTATCAACCAAAATTCCATCGGTTACATTATTACCATCGTAGTCTATTAATGTTGCATTGGGATTCGCTTGGTTAGAATTATTAAGAATAGATACAGTAGAAATCGCCTCAGTGGAAGGAGGTTCACTAGCAGAATGGCTTAATTCATTGAATGCACTTCCTGTTAAGGCTCCAGCAATAAAGACACCTGCTTTCCCAATAGAATTTGGAGGATTTGAATTTGAAGGATTAACAGTCGGCTCATCCTTTGAATTTTTAGCCCCACAATTGGAACAAAAATTGAACTCAATAGGATTAGATTGACCACATTGAATACAAGATCTTGCTAAGTTACCTTTCTCCATTATTCCTAAGTACAAAGTTAATACCCTGCGTTTTACACTAGAATTTATCTGGTATAAAATTACATTGAGTCATTTAGTAAATAAAACGGTTTCCCGTAATATGTTTATACTTAAGGATTCATTGGATTTTAAGGCAAAAGCTGCTATCTCCCCATCAAAGTCCTAACAAGATTAAAAGCTTTGTCTGATTTATTTAAGACATCTGAATCACTGTATTCTAATTTCTTATCAATCTTCACTCCTACTTTTTGAGCTTGTTTTCCATCCGGATAAAAAACAGCATTTCCTGTAAATTCTAAGGTATAATTCCCGGGTAAAACCAACTTTTTGATATCACCATCGGCACCAGCAGTTTGTTGTCCGATTGTAATGGCTTGAGGAAATATATGCTGCAGGTTCATGCTATTCCATTCACTTGCGCTTAAAGTCTCTTGATTTACGATAATAAACACCTTCCCATTATAAGGATGAGGATTGTATAGTTTTTCTTTTGGGAAATAGGTTTCTAGATTTTCATTGTAAATAAATGTACCAACATTATTAAGATTCTGTTGGAAATACTTGCCGAAGAAATTATCCTTTTTAGAAAAGTATCCATAAACATAAGTATAGACAAAACCACCCCAATCCGGATAGCCACGCATATCGAATACCATGGCTTCTTTTGATGCCGCCTCTTTCATAATTTTCTCCATTTCGGCATTAATATTCTCATCCTCCACATCCTCTATAAAGGAGAATGTTTGATCGATCCTGAAATAAGCAATATTAGGATCTGATAACTGATTTTCTCTTTTATTTTGCTGTTTGGCTTTTAGAAAATTTAGGACAAGTTCAATTCTAGGTTTATCAGCTGGATTAATAAAATCAATTTTACTCTGAATAATACTGCTACTATTATGCTTTTGAATCGTAATATCTTTGGATTCTGTATTATCAGGCCAAATTAAGTTATTCTGATAATCCGAAAGGCGATTTAGTAGTCCTTCCCTGTTTGATGTTGATAAAAGTTTATTTTTTTCCTCAATAATGGCTTGAATCTTTTTTCCATTAATGGAAGTGATCTTATCACCGACTGCAAGATTAGCTTTTTCGCAGATTTCAGGGAGAATTAAATCGGTAACCAGAATATAGTCCTCTCTAACTTGAAAATCAAAAGCTGCATATAAGGAAGAATGAAAAATTTCTCTTTTGAAGTTCAATTGATTATAAAATTTGAAAGCATGCGTATCTTCCATTGTGGAAACCGCTTTTGCCAGGATTATTTCAAAGTCTTTCCGGTTATTTACCATCAAACATTCATTCACAAGATTTTCCAAAATTTGATCGGAATCCTTTGCCATTAAATATTTATGCGGGTATAAATAATCAATAGCACCAATAATTTTTGCCAAGGTTAATAGCCGATAATTTTCTGGGAGATTTTCGGATTTAGGGAAATCATAGCTTTTCTCATTCGGTATTTCAGCCATGTAACCTTCCTTCGGAATATAAAAATGAGACTCAGATTGATATCTATTTTTATAAATGTCATCCAACAATTTTTTGTTGGCCTTAGAAATATTAGGATTCTTCCGATACCAATCAAAATTTTGATTAGCGACGATTACATCCTTGGAATTATTGGGAATCACTTCTGAGGTAAAGTTATTACCCAAACCCTGTGTAAGTGCAGAAATAACATCATTTACATTGTTATATTTCTGATGAATATGCTTTATAAAAAGGCTATCAGCATTTATCTTTCCAGATGCTAAATCTGGGTGATAATATTTTAAGAAATTCCAAACTTTAATTACCTCATATTGGGAAGAGCCAGTAGCATAGGAAAAATGTAATAATAAACTGAATAGAATTAAAGTGATTGTTCTCATAAAAAAGCTGAAGCTAAGATCAACGAAAATTATTCGTTTTTATTGGCTATTAATAGTTATGTATCTGATTTACTAAATCTAAAATACAAAAAAAGCCAATAAATAAAACTTTCCTGATTTTGAGTCAATCAACTTAATGAACGGAATTAATCTTAAAATCTATGTCTTCGAAATTTCCCTTCTCGTCTATCAATATCGCTCTTGGGATTGCATTAACATTAAATAATGTATTAGAAACCTCACCTTTCCAACCTTTCAGTTCTGAAACATGTTTTGCATAATTAAACTTATGTTTTTTGATTGCCTCTTTCCAGTTCTCTTCATTGTCATCTAACGATATTGCCAAAATTTGGATATCAGGATTTTCCTCAGCAAACTTTTTAAGATTTGGCAAATTTTCAATACAAGGACCACACCAGGATGCCCAAAATTCAAGAAGGACTTTCTTCCCCATAAAATCCGATAATCTTACTTCCTGAGAATTCTCATCCTTTATTACAAAATCCTTGACTTTCTCACCCTTCTTAATTGAAAATAAAGTCTTTATTTTCAATTCCAATTCTTTGGCTTCGGGTAATAGTTTGATGGAATCTGCCAAACCATCAAACAATTCCTTACAAATATTAGGCTTATCCTCAAGGCCATCAAATAAAAAATATCTCTGAAAATATAGCGAAGCATAGGAATTCGGATACATTTTGACCAATTCAACTCTCAATGGTAAAGTTTCTTTATTGAGTTTATGAAAGATTTCATTTGGATCCTGATTTCGGTTCATAGCCCAATTTAGTTCTGGAAAAACTATTTGAAATATAGAATTATAACGATTATAGATAATCGCATTTTCACTATTCATGACTTCAACATTGCTTATGCCAGTTATTAAATTGCCAGTTATTTGGTTATACAAAGGCTTATGAACATACAGTTTATTAGTTCCAGGGGTTAACAGAAATTGGAACAAACCATCAAATTCTTTTTCATTTATAAAGAGATTGGTCAAAACTCCAGGAGTTACTAAATTCCCTTTAAACACAAAGCGGTTATTCTGAATTAATACAGAATCTTTTTTAAGGTTATTAATACCTGCATAATCAACAAAACTGATGGATACATATTTTCCATTTAAATTTTGTGAACTGTCTATTTCAGCTTCAATGGAATATGCTCCTTGTGCAAAAGAAGTTGAATTTAAAAACAGGCTTCCGAGGAGAAAAAAAAGGAAGGTGTATAATTTTACCATAAGATCAAAGATTGGGTTACTCCAATAAAGATAATCTTCTAATAAGTAAAAAAATGTTAAATGTGATGAAGGGTTATTAATAGGTGATAAAAACTGAAGAAGAGAACTTTAGATAGCTCAAAACAAAATTGCCCCAATCAAAGATTGAGGCAATTTGTAAATAATCATTTCTATTTTAACCTACTTATTGTATTTAGTTTCAAATGCATCGGAAGCTTTGTTTACATTGTTCGCTGCACTTTCGAAAGCATTATTGATTTCATCCAATAACTTACTTTCGGTTGCCGGATCCTGGACATTGTTTTTTCTGATTTCAATTAATTTTGGATACGAGTCAGTTACAATTTTTTGATATTCTTTCAAACCAGCAACTACGGCATTTTGAAAATCTCCATCACCATTAAAGTCACCCAAATCCTCTACTTTCTTAATATCGGTCGACAATGATTTCTCCCATTCGGAACGTACCGTCTCAGCTTTAGTATAATCCGCAGAGGTCATGGCAGCATTCATATTGGAAATATGAGCTTCGTTTCCATTGATCACCGTAATAATAGCATTGTTATACTCTGCTGCGTTCTTTTGGCTTGACCCACAACTTCCTAAGATCAAGGTGCCTACCATCGCTAGGCATGTTAAAGATTTTCTTATCATAATATTCAAATTAACTGTTTAAAAATATTCCCTGTTTATCATCAGCACTATATCCTCTTCCTTAATACAAATATATTTCAAGAAAAAGCACAAAACTATAGCTGAAATCAGGGATATTCTCTAATCAATTAAACTCAATCAACCTCAGGGCAATATTATCCTATCATTTGATACTGCCCGGAAATAAAAATCTTGAATATTTTTTGAAATTATTAAATCTTCTGAATGGAAATAAAATAGGTTAGCAAATGAATACTAGTCTTTATATTTTATTTTATACATGGAAGACCATAACAAATAATCTGTGCCATGAATCGAAACATCTTTTGGATATATAGAGACAGAAACTTCTACTGGTCTGGATTTTTGATCCTCTGCAACCACAAATTTACTCACTTGTTCCCAATTCGGTTGGACATCTGTGATCGGTTCACGACTTTGAAATGAAGCCTGCAATTCAGGTTGATTTTCAGAAATCACCTCAGAATAATCTAAAGGATTAAAACCTAATTTATCATAAAGCCCCTTAAGAAAATGCTTCTTATTTCCTTTTTTGAAAAATAACCGTGCATAATAAGGTCGATCGTTATCTTCGAACGGATTATTATCAGTTCCCGTAATAATTACTTCCGTTACATTATTTCCATCATACTTATACTCTTTCTTTTGGGGAGCTCCAAAACCCTTCGGCCCAAAGTCAAATTCTTTGGAAAATTTAAAGTCCCTGGTAATAATCATGGATGGAAGTTTAGATCCGGATGGATAAGTAAAACTTGCAACAACAGGCTTATCGGCAGCAAGATCAATCATCGAATTTGGGTTCCTAAGAGAAGTTAATTTCACTTCCGTCAAGCGCCCCTGTTGATCATATAGGTAAGAATATTCAGAATATAATTCCCGCTTATCAGTATATACCTGAACTTTTTCAACTTTCCCATTTTTGTCATATACATACTCAGAAAAGCCAGTTTTTATTAATCGATTTTGATTATTATAACTGAATTCTACTAAGCTATTTGTTGCAGCATTAGGTTTCGTCTTAATAACTTCAATACTTTCAAATTTTGCTGCCTCCTCTTTCGAATCTGGCTTAAAAGTATCATCCTTACAAGAAAACAAAAAAGTCGAAAACAATAATCCTGAAAGCAGAATCAATAAGCTAGTTCTTTTCATAAAAAGCTATTAGTTGTTTATTGAAATCAATTATACATATAAATTCCAAGCTTTTTTCTTTTCGTCCAACCATTTATTTTTCGACTCAGTTGTACTAAATCCAGTCCCATCATTCACCTGATTTAATTCATCTACTATTTGCTGTGTATACTGTAATCCTAAAGCCTTTCCTGCCTTTAATATTTCAGCATCTTCCCATTCATTTTCCCACCATTCACTCACTTCCTCCAACCAAACTCCATCCCAAGTTAAATACTCAGGGTTGTCAATCTCCTTCTCTATATTATAAAGAATATATCCAGCTTTTTGAGAATCATATGCAATAATTTGGCTATGATTCATTTCAAAAATTGGTTTATACCGGTCTACCTCATAACTGTCTTGATCTTCTTTTTCCAATTCAAAAATTGAATCCGGTTTAGAATAATTATACTTTAACAATTCATCCAGCTCCGGATCTGAAATATTTTCATTATAAATCTCCATAACTAATGCCGGAAGATTCAAGAATTTAATCAATTCGATAGCCTCAATTTCTAAATTATTATTCGCCATAGTTCAATTATTTAACAAATACCTTATCTCTAATATTAAAAACAGTGTAATTGAAGATACATAAATTAATAATGCAAACAAATCCTTTCAATATTAGAAATCTAGAAATCTGAAGTTTCGTGAACTAATTTTCTGTTTCAACTGAGCTTTTATTTCAGATGGGCTGTAGATAAATTTTCTATTCACATTTTGCTCTAACACCATAATAATTCAAGTCAACATCATGGTTTTGCCGGACTTTCTCCGGACCTTCTCCGGACATCTGTCGGACCTCAGCCCAAAAAATTCGAACAAGGTCCGAACAAAATCCGGGGAAAATCAGAAAGAAATCCCTTAGAATATTGATTAATACCTGAACAACTCCTGAATGAAGATGCTATTAGATTCCTTAATAAATAACCAAGAACGGATAGATTACTCAAAAACAGAAGTTCTTAATTGGCAAGATAATTGCACCTACAGTTCAAATCACATCTAACAACTATGAATCTGAAAATTAAATTATTTAGCCCAGCTATTATTGCTATTATAGCATTGGTATCAACATCTTGTAGCAAGGATGACAAAGTTCCTCTAGATGCTGCTTTAGGTACTTACAAAGGGAGCATGACTACTTATCCTCCAAATTCTCCACTGCAAATCTTTGATAATACGACTGTAACTGTGACCTCAGCTGGCGAAGGACAATTAAAGGTTACCCCAGCATCAAATACTAAAGCATCAGCTAGAACATTTCTTGTTTTTACAGAAGATGGTGGAATTTACAACTCAGAAGACGATTCTAAAGGAATCTTTATTTATGACGATGAAACTGATGAATTAATTGTTAATACCAGCAGAACAAATCCTAAGGAGACCGGATTTAGGTTTAAAGGGTTAAAACAACCAAAGTTTGAACCGCATCAATAAAAATAGGCTTGCAAAATTGCAAGCCTATTTTTATTAATTTATAATGCATTTCGCATAAATCTTAACCAATTGCCATTTGCAATTTTAATAATATCCTCTTCCTGATAGCCCCGATTCCTTAAAATTGGAAATACCTTTTGAATATCAGCGATGGTATCCAAATCATAGGGACATTGTTCTTTTCCAAAGGCTCCATCCAAATCACTTCCCACGGCTACATGGTTTGTATTTCCGGCAAGTTGACAAATGTGATCGATATTATTAGCCATAATCTCCATACTACATTTACTTTCTTTGGGTGTTGATTTACCTCTCAGCCAATTGGGAACCATCATCCAGGAATCCAAGGCTACCCCAATGACCGAACCTCGATCTATAAGGGCTTTTATCATTTCATCACTGAATTGCCGGTTATGGTCTACAAATACCCGACAATTATTATGGCTGGCCCAAATCGGACCTTTATACCGATCCAAGGCATCCCAAAAAGCATCATCATTCAAGTGAGTCGCATCCAAAATCATTTTCAAATAATCCATTTCTCGAAGTAAAGCAATGCCATCAGCATTTAATCTACCAGAGGAATCTGTTCCATTGGCATAGCGACCAGGACCATAATGTGCAGGTCCTAATGCCCGGAGTCCATAAGCATATGCTTTTTCTAAATAGTCAAGATTCACGATGGAATCCGCTCCCTCCAAACTAAGTATATAGCCAATCGGATTTGCATTTGTATCTGAACCATTCGTCCATAATTCCAAATGTTGGTCTAATTGGTTTCGATTGCAAATCATTTGTAGATGCCCATTTTCTTCCATCGCTTTATACCAAGCCAGCTGCCCTTGTGTTTGTGCCCAGGCCTGTTCTGGAGAAAACCAACCAGGTAATTTACTTCCAGGCTCCACAAAGCGTGCAATCTGAGTTGCTACGACTAAACCAATATTTCCCTTTCGCAACTCCTCAAAGCATACTGTAGCCTTGCCTCGATCTGGTTTATCATGCATCCCTTCTTCCCTCCGATTCAATTCAGAAATGGAAAGTCGAAGATCCCGATTCCATTCCATGGCATTCATGCTCAAATCCAAATGCCCGTCAATCAAAAATGGCTGCTTATCCTCCATACTTATATATTTAAAGCCCTATTTCTAGCTATAACCTGCCAATCTTTAGCATATTCCTTATCCTCAATTACGGCTACCTTCTCATATAAGGCAACTGTTGGACAAATATGAAGTGGAATGGCATATAAGGCTGTGCCTACAGGATAGTTATGGCTATCCTCTACCGTTAAAACCATATGTTCCTCACTTTGAAGTACAGGCACCGCATCATTCGCATTTAAGAATTTCACACGTGGCAAAGGAGATTCAGAGGCAACAGCCTTATATCCGAGGTCAATACAGATTCTATTTTCATTAATTACTGATATTACCCGGGTAAGAAGCACCGCCGCTACTTTAAATTTCTGTTCAGGAATCTTTTCAGAATAGCCCCAATCCCAAAACACAAAGGTTCCTGGACTGCAGGCTACATTCTTTCTTTCAGCATGTGCAGTGAAAGATGGTGAACCTCCTACCACAATTTTTAAAGATTGATCTGAATGTTCCTGAAGAAAATCATAAGACTTTTGAAGTAAATCAAAGCCTGAATCAGCTTCCTTCTTTCGAACTTCTATATCTGGATTATTTATCTGACCATCATATCCATGAACCCCCTGGAGTCTTAAGTTTTCCTGTTGACGAATAGTTTCCCATAATTCCTTGATCTGCGAAAATGCCGCTCCCGTCCTACCCATACCTAGATCTATATCCAAGTAAAAGTCCAACACTTTATTTATTTCAACTGCGGCATCATTCATTGCTTGAATAGAATTTACATTATCCAGAAGACAGGAAAATTGAGTATTGGGATAGGCAAGAATAAGTTTTTGCCAGCGTTTGATATTTGGACCAACAGGTTGATAGGCTAATAAGACATCCTTCGCATTTGCCAGGGCCAACATTTCTGCCTCAGCAATGGTCGAACATTTAAATTGATCAATCCCTGCATCTATCATCATTTTACTGACTTCAAGCATTTTATGCGTTTTGACATGCGGACAAACCCGACTGTTGTCATGGTCAACCATTGACTTCAGTAATTCTATATTATGCGCTATCCGTTTGGGATATAATAACAATGCCGGTGATGCCAGCTGATCTATATTCTGAACTTCATACCAAGCTTCCATGATTAATCCTCATGTAATTCAAATAATGCTTCAATTTCTACAGGAATATTATCTGGCAATGAACCAAATCCTACAGCACTTCTTACCCCAACTCCATTTTCTTCGCCCCATACGGAGGCAAATAATTCACTGCAACCGTTGATAACATACGGATGTCTTTCAAACTCCGCCGTACAGTTTACCATTCCCAAAACCTTTATAACACGCTTTACTTTATTTAGAGTTCCTAAATTCGCTTTGATTGTCGCTAACATTGCCAAACCCACTTGCCTCGCAGCAAGTTTTCCAGCTTCCATATCCATATCCTTACCGACACGCCCGATAATTAAAGTTCCATCTGCCTGAACAGTACCATGCCCTGATAAGTATAAATATTTACCATCGATAAGGCAGGGTTTATATACTCCTAACGGTTTTGGAGCGGGAGGTAAAGTCAATCCTAATTTTTCAAAGTGTTCATCTGCGTTAAACATATTTTTTTGATTTTAAGTTTATATAAATAGAGATAAGATCAATACGCCAATAAGTCCTACTATGGCAACAATGGCTTCCATAATTGACCAGGACCGAAACGTATCTTTTACCGATATTCCGAAATATTCTTTAAACATCCAAAAGCCAGAGTCATTAACATGTGAAAACATCAAACTTCCAGCTCCAATGGCCAAGACCAGTAAATTCGGATTTACCCCTGAAGCTTGTAACAAGGGTAATAATACACTAGCAGCAGTTAATGCAGCAACAGTTGCAGAACCCACGCATCCGCGGATTATGGCGGTAACTGTCCATGCCAGAATCAATGGATGAATTGGCATCCCCCGTAAACTCTCGGCTAATTTTACACTGACTCCGCTGGCTTCCATCACTTCCTTGTAAACACCAGAACCTGCAATGATTAACAAGATCATGGCAATATCTTTTACAGCTTCCCCATAAATAACCATAACCTCCTTAATGGGTCTTCCTTGAAATATCCCCAAAGAAAAGGTGGCATAGATAATTGCAATCAGCATAACAATATTTGCTGATCCTAAAAACCCAAGAACTTGATGCATTGCAGTTTTGTCTTTGGCTACCAAATAAGGCAAAACTGTAAATAGAATGATCATAATCACGGGAAGTAAAGCCGTCAAAAAGCTATTCAGGGGACCTGGTTTTTGATAACCATCATCCTCCATGACCATTTCTTCGGGTTTAAAGACTTCAGATTTACCTGCGGTAATATGTTTTAGTGTTTTACTAAAGAGTGGCCCTCCAATAATAATAGCTGGGATAGCGATCAATAATCCATAGATCAATGTTAATCCCATATTCGCTTCAAACAAGACGACCAGGGCAACAGGAGAAGGATGTGGTGGAATAAAGCCATGAGTTACGGATAAGGCTGCCAACATGGGCAATCCAATGTAAACCGCGGGTAATTTATATTTATAGACAATAGAAAATATTAATGGCACCAATAATACAAAGCCAACCCCATAGAACAAAGGAATTCCAACGATAAATCCAGTAAATGCCATTCCCCATTGTAGATGTTTAACTCCAAAAAGCCGAACCATAACCGTTGCGATATTTTCGGCTGCACCACTGCTTGCAATCAATTTCCCTAACATTGCCCCGAGTACAATGATCAAGGTTAAGCCACCCATAATTGAACCGATCCCCTTTTCAACAGTAGCAGAAATTTTATCCATTGGAATTCCCAATACAATTGCGGTAAGGATAGAAACTATCAAAAATGCCAGGAAAGTGTTTATTTTAAAATAAGTGATGCAGATAATCAGCAATAGAAGGCTAAGGAGTACAACTGTAAATACCATTTAGTATATATTGAGGGTTAGGAGCTTCCATCTGGAAAGCGTTGGTTATTATACCCTAAAATAATAATACCTAAACGAATATGAGCGTAAATAGGAAAATAAATTTATAGGACAAGATTTACATAGCCAGGCGACTACTATTTAATTAAAAGGTTTACCTTCTTTTAATAATTCCTTTCGGATGCCATTGAGAACATCCTCTAAATGAATCGATTTCTGTTTTTTATTTTTTTGATGGCGTTCGATAGCCTTTATACAGGCGAAATGAACAGCATTGACAATAGATCCGCCGGAGATGACATGATTTTTCACCAGTTCCGGAATATCCACGGTATCTTCTTTTTCATTGCAAAGAGCAATATCCTTAGGAAAGGATAATCGCCAAATTTTAGAACGATCATTGGCGTCAGGGACAGTGAATTTCAGAATGGCATTGAAGCGGCGCATAAAAGCATCATCGATGTTATTCTTCATGTTGGTCGCCAGAATAACCATACCATTATAATCTTCAATCCGTTGCAAGAGGTAGGACACTTCCTGATTTGCATATTTATCATGAGCATCCCGTACATTGGTTCTCTTTCCAAACAAAGAGTCAGCTTCATCAAAGAACAATATCCAACCCTTATCTTCAGCCTTTGCAAAAATCTGTTCTAAATTTTTCTCGGTCTCACCAATGTATTTCGACATCACCATGGATAGATCAATTTTATAAACATCCTTACCAACTTCTTTACCCAAAAGTCCTACTGTCAATGTTTTTCCGGTACCTGAAGGACCATATAGTAAAGCTTTATAGCCATTGTTTATACGACCTCCCATCCCCCATTCCTGAATAAGCATAGCATTGTATTTTAACCAGCTTTTTAATTCTTCTATCTGTTCTTTTAGTTCATTATTAATTACAAGATCTTTCCATTCCAGTTTTGTTTTTATCAATTTGGCCGGGAAATTTACGCTGAACTTTGGCTGGGTCGTCTCCTCAAATAAAAAACTATCCAAATATTCCTTAGAAACAATAATCTTCCCACTTAATTCCGGTTCACCGACTGGCACCTCTTCCAACCACAAGATTTTCTTTTTATCAAAAAAATGGTCCGCCCAAAAGAGTTTTTGAATTTTTAATTTCTTCTCAAAATCATCATCTGCTAAAAGAAAAACTGCTGTTTCACCTGTAGGCAAAAATCCTCGATAATCCTTTCCTCTCACTCCACCAATTTTTTGAAAATCCCCAGCATGTTGTAAAGTAGCATGAATAAGATTATCAAAGAGGTCTGATTGTAGGTGTGCAGACATCGCAATCAGTAATAAGCAGGCTTCATCCTCATTAAGTTGATTTAGCTGGATAAATTCAGAAAGTTTCTTGGACCATTTTGAAAAGTCTGGGACTGGCTTTTTTAGAGTAGAATCATTAGCAAAGCGAACCTTTAATCGATATGAGATCAATTGTTCTAAGAATTTTAATTCTTCAGGAGCATTATCATCTACAAAACTGAAGTTTTGTTCCTTACTTTCCTTCTTACTTTTCATTAAAATAGATCTTTGCTTTTTCCCAAACCGCCACTGCTACCTTGAGTCCTATTTTATGACCTTCAGCAGTAGCTTTAGAAAAATGAGTTCCAGCATACAGGCAGGATAAACCGGCCTGTTCAGCAGCTGCAGAATAGGTTGGCCATTCCAGAACAATATCCATACAAGGAGTTACGCCATTTTCCATCGAGGAAGAACCCATTTTTATCGTTGTACGACCACCAAACACATCATTGCCAGTGAAGTTTTTAAGAATTACAGCTGCTGCTCGGCTGAGGCAGCTATGTGCTGAAATATATTCTGGAGATGCTGGGGTTTTTAAATAGGGTTTCCACTGCTCTCCTTTAAGAGTTTCAGTGCCTTTACATGGACCTGCCCATCCGTGGATAAACAATCCATTAAACAGATTTCGAATGGCTGTCACTGGTCGAACAGCATTATACCATCTTTTAGAATCCCATGTCGCAATGGAAGCGTCCAACAATGCATTGGATAAAACGAAGAATAATTTTATACATTGGGAATTTCTACAAAATTCTTTTTGAGCCACAAATTGTGCGATCTCACACCAGTGACCTGCTGTAGAATATGTTCCTTTTCCATCTTCCCAATAACTTGCAATGACTTTTTGTTCATCTGTAAGTGCTGCATTGATATCTAAAATCTCCCTTGCTTGAAGTTTAAATTCGGGTTGCTCTTTAGTATAAGGCGGTTCAGGTCTAAAATGCCAATTAAAGGGTAAGGCAAAAGCCCTAACTAATCCCCAGTGAGCCAAGGCAAATCGTTGAACCTTACATTCATGGTCGGCTTTTACTTTTTTTAGTGGTTGCCAATGACTGAGGTTAATAAGTTGGTCTGCACTGTTAATAGGTTTATAGCCCGTATAATCAGAAAATCTCGGCATTTTCAATGATCCCAGTGGGTTCGATCCATCCCCATAGTGCTGTTCAATAACCAATTTGGCTATTAAATTTCCTATACCTTCGGGCTTTTCAATATTTAAACATTTGATATCTGGATCATACTCCGATTGACACATAAAATCCCTAAAAATATTCTTATGTTCAGCAGGTAGTCTAAACCAAAATAAGTGCATTAATACCTGATATGCGGCATAACTAAAAGATTTTCGAATATGCTCCTTTGCGCAATGTTGTTTTGGAAATTTAATATAATTGGCAGTCGTTGTACTGATTGCGCAACTATCATATACAGACCAAGCATCGTACATGGCAGTATGAACCATCGCTAATGCTCGAGCTGCAATAGTTGCAGGAGATTTTGTCAACTTAATAGCTTCTAAAGTAAGTTGATTCCATTTTAAAACAAGTGGTTTGTCTGACATGATCGTTAGCATTAAATAGGTCAATCATTGATAAAACATTAAATTATCTCCATTCAACATTGATAATTTGTTTCAACCACGGAAACTTAATCATATTTAAATTCCAAGGTAAATAGTCCAAAAGCATATCCACTGCTCCTTTTTCAACTTGAAATGTGATTTTATCTTTATTATAAACCACCTTTCCAGGCCTTTGTAAAAAAGTCTCCCTTAAACCTTCAATGGAAGTACTCTTTAAAATTTCCCAATTTGCAATACAAGCCTCAAGCATAGCATCTACCTCTTCCCTTTCAGAAATTGTAAGATCTGCCTCAATCGGAATGGATCGCTTAATAGGATAATCACAAATAATTTTAGGAATAACCAATTCATATTCTTTAGCATTTTGTAATCCAGTAACGGCATAATGTAAAAGATAGATGGCTCTCTCTTTCGATTTTAAGTTGAGAAAAGCTTTCTCTTGCAGCAGGTCCAACCGTTGGAATAATGAAGGAAGAAATGGATGAATCAGTATTAAGCCAACATGAGAAAGGTATAGTGAACTTTCTAAATCTATTAATTCTCCTGCCACTATATCCTCCAGGATAGAATCTTCAAACTCAACCTCGGTTGTATTATTTTGAATACTAATCAAGTCCAAGCTTTCTTCGAGTGGTTTTTGATCCTTATTGAGTCTCAGCGAAATTGCTTCTTCAAAAATTTCTTCCCAAAACTTCTCCCTAGATCGAAGAATCTTGTCTTGCGCCAGCGGAGAATTCGCATTCCGGGATTTGTAATAATCCTTGGTTTTAGACTCAATCAATTGTTCATAAACCGGAGCAATAATTTTAAGTAATCGAATTAAAAACTCATCAGTATGTTGCCTGATTACTCTTAGTAAAGAGTTTTGTTGATTTGATAGTTCATTCATAAAATGTTCCAGCACCTCAATGTTTGAGGAGATGGATTCCAAAACATGATTTTGCCAGTCCTCTGGGATATTTTGTACATTCCAAGGCAAATACCCTTTTTGTATATATGAAATCCATTGATAATAATGATGTAAAGCCAAGGACATTAATTCCTTCGGATTTCGCAAAATTTTTGCTTTTAATAACATCACCTCCACTTGCGATGATATTAATTCTTCCAACTTTTCATTGATTTGAAAATTGGAAATTTCTTCCAGCGTCAAGTTTCCTAAATCAATAGTTATAGAATCCAACATGATTACCTGATCCTCGGAAGAAAAATTCTGAAAAATACTATCTAACAAAGGCAATATATAGGTCCAGTATCCATCACTCAACTTTTGTTGAATCAGGAAGCTGTCCATTTTTTGATGGATCTGTACTTCAATCCTTTGTTGTTTGATAATATGATTCATAACCAGCTTTTATTTCACTTTCCTAACATTATTTTTTTGATGGCTAGCACATTGACCTTTGGTTGATACTTCTTTAGTTCAATTCCATCCCAATGGTTAAATATTCTTGAAACATCAATTTTTGCTTTTCTAATCTTTTCAAATACAGATTCTAAAATCGCCATCTCTGTAATGTTCTTCGTTTTATAATTTAACTGATCCAAGGAATAACTTATTACCGTTTCCATGACCCTATCCCGTTGTGGCTTATTGAGAACCTTATAATCCTTGCTGGTTAATTTCTTGTTTTCAATAATTTGGGTAACGAGAGGTTCCAGATGTGTAAAAGCAATAGCTGGGTCAGCCATAAAGTTTTGAACCGATTGGATAACTTTATTCTTGCTCAGTTTTTCAGAAAATTGGTCAATATTGTGTCTATAATTTTGTAAGCGTTTATCTTTCAATATTTTAAATTGCTTAGGGTTTCCTTTTTTCGCGACTTTTTGTGCTGAAATAGGCTCTACCTGAACATTTTCGGCTAGTTTTTTTACAACAATATCTTTCTTTATCCCTTCTTTTTTAGCATAATAAACTTGATTTTCGCTATCATCACAACTTCTAAATTCATACTCTTGAGGATAAGATACCATCCAATTGTATGTACGATTTACTTGGTTCAAGAAATCATCTTGCTGTCTTAGATCTTGAATCAAACGCGATGATAAACATGGGTTAACAAAAATTTCTTTTTGTATGCATGGTTTACACTTAACACAGCCTTTTAATTGTTCAAAATTCCTTTGGAACAGAAAGTTCTTCAGATCATTAACTATGAAATAAGGATTACAGGTATTTTTCTTAGCAATCCAACGTCTCCAATCTTTATATTTTGATTCAAAACAACATAGGTCATGTGGTGCCAGCCAGAGTATTCTGAGCATGACATGCGCCGGAGCTAATCGATATAAAATATCTTCCATGATTAATCGACCAGTTTCAGACCGAAACCTATTCACCCAAGCAGGTAAAATGACCGTCGCGATAAATGAATAGGAATCTTGTCCCGGTAAAAAGCAAATATCTTCACTTGTAGAACAAGGATCTGAATGATCTAGTATCCATTTATACCGTACATTTGGCAATCGACCTTCATACATATAATATTGTTCATCATCGCAATCTTCAGGACATCTAGGTCGCAATAAGATATGCTCTACAGCATGCAAGCCTTCAGCATTGGTTAATTGAATAGTCCTCTCTACAGCTTTGCATAGTACCTCAGCGGTTGGATAGCATTGAGGGTTATTCGCAACAGACAGCCCATTTATGCGGAGTTCTTCTCTTAACTGTGGAAACCACAAACGTAGGGCAATTCCAAATGAATTACAGGAACAATCAAGAATCGATTGGTAGTTTTCATAATCTTTTAACAACTCATAAGCCATGAACAACCTCAATAATGCATCCTTACAGGAATTCAAAGGGCATACTGTTTTCCAAGCAACAAAACAATTGGACTCAATTAATTCAACTGAGTTACAGCCACAATTAGGTTGATTATCTTCTTCACATGAATTAAAGCCTGGCAACTTAATTTCAATACTATATTGATATGAATTATTGGAAGGATTTAATTTTCTGGATATTGGAAAATAACAGAGGAAAAGAGTCAATTTCTGTTTAAAAGACTCTATATCACCATCCGGATTATACGATTGTAGAATAATCTCCCCATCCTTATCTCGCAGATAGATATATTGCTCCTCTATACTGTAAAAATTATCTTGAGGTTGGATTTCTTCCAATATCTGAAATAATTGCCCACAGGAATCCTCATTATTTCTGCTCATGATTTTTTTGGCAAATGGCTTACCAGATTCATCTTTAAAGATTAAATAATCTTGTTCAGAAGAAAATGAGTAGGATTCAAGTTCAACAAACTGTTTAAATTTATCAAATAGGTCAAGCTGTATTTGATTTCGTTTTTTGGCAGTATCATAGGTACAAGGATGAACCAAAAAATCTTCGGCGCAATTCAAATAGAATGAATAGCAGCAATCCGATGGTTTTTGATATTTATGAAAGCCTATTTCGGATTGTACGGCACAGATGAAGTTTTGCACCCCAGTTTCACCCCACGCTTCTTCTTCGGAATAAAATCTATTTGAACTCTCGGCTAATACCTCCCTAATATAAATCCGATATTCTCCAGCTTCATTAGCTAAATGATTACAATCAATGAAAAGATTACCATGGTATTTAATAAGCATTAAAAAGAAATCAAAATCTTTCCAGGCCCCCTCTGCTGTTTCATACATTTTCATGCTATGCCAGCCTTGTTCTTGATTTTCATTTAAGTAGGTCTCGAAATAATATTGGTCATTACTCCTCTTAATGGGATAAGACATCATCAATTTCACCAAGATTTCTGCAACAGTACCTTCTTGATAAGAATTGAATTCCTCTTGAGTAATCTTTGGAATAAACACAACTGCTGTGGAGTTTAGATTATTGATTTCATCATAACTAATGAATGAACCATAATTATTGACCAAGAATGCTTTTTCCAATATATCAAAGAAATTAATCTCAAAGGCTTCTAATGCTTTTTCTTCACTTTCAAATGCCAAAACACTTTCAAAAAGGATGATTTCCTCTCCGATTGGACCAACATTCTTATAACCTAAATTATGTGCTCGGATTTGATATTTGAATCGTACAGATTTGGAGCCATTTACATTGATTTTTTGAATTGCCGGACCTCCGAGGCAGAGTTGCAGATACTTCAATCCTCTTTTTAGCCATTTCAAAGACTTCATTCTTCCAATAGTTGCTTCTTCTTTGGAGAAAAATTGGTTTTGATTGTAGGCAATTACATTATCCTTATCCACCAATCTATAGACAAATCGAGGGGAATTTTCATTGTACTCCTGTCTGATTGAACTACTAAATATTTGAGGTTTTTCAGTACTGTTATATTGGGCGATATGTTTTTGGACAGTTAAGGCCTTCGTTAGATTATCTTCTGATACTGTCGATTCTGGGGAAAGACTTACCGTTGGTAATTTACTTGCCTTATTTTGTTGGCTTAGCATGATAGTGTTTTTGCTTTTCCCAACTTTCAATGAAGGTAATGCTTGTTGAAATACTTGCGCAGCTTTCAATGCATCTTCTTTATACAAGTATTCTTTCGTACTACTAAATTGAAAGTTTGCATCAGGTTCGAAGCCCAACTCAAAGTTGAACTTCCAGCCTTTAGGCATGGCTAGTGCCCCTAACTTATAACTCGATTTATTGAGGATGTCTAGGATAAGCTCTTGAAGTTCCAAAGCTTCTTTTTCAGTTTCAAACTCCGCATACGAAGTAGCTTCAACCTGGTTATCTTTAACAATATTCAATTGATATTTAGAGTCTATATTAGTTCTTCCAACACTGTAATTAGATTGATCAACGGCTAAAAGTAATACCTGAAGTGCATGACTTTTTGCTTCTTTATTACTCTTAAACTCTTTTGAAGGGTAAAATTTAAAGGAATTATTATGGTCTAATAAATCATAGCTAAACTTATCAGGTTTACCAACAATATTATTATGGATATTGATTTTATAATCCTTGGTATCCAAGAATTTAGGAATTTCATTTTCTGAGCTGATTTTTGACAGCTGCAAGATTTTTTTATCGGTAATATCTGATAAAACCCACTGAGCTGCATCATTCAGTTTTGAGATCGTCTTAAATCCAAAATCTAAGGCAGCAGTTTCGGAGTCATAATTGCTAACCGAACTTCTGATTACCTGATCATCATGATCCAATAATTGAGTTTTATAGCCATAGCTACTGATATAAACCTCTTCATTTGGTTTATTGGCAAAAGAGCGGCTCAGTCCTTTTCTCACCTCATCTGCTTCCTGGGAGTTATCATACTGCTTAAAGAATGAAACAGAGTTTTTAGCATTATAATGGAGAACTACTTCATATTTCTTTTCATGGGGAATATATTTAGTCTGTAATTTCTCAGGGTTTGCCAAAGAATTAAACACTAATTGAGCAGCTTCTTCAGCCTCCTTCTGTGAGTCAAAACGTTCTTTTAAGGAGAAATAGGTTTCATTTCCAATACTTAGATCGACTAAATAGTAATTGTCAATTTGTTCAACCACAAAATTGCAGAGGCTATATAAACCCTTATTTTCTATTCCAGCAAGATATTTAGCTTCGGCTTCAAAACCAGATATGTTGTCAGATTGCCATTTATTGGCTAAATAATCATATGCTCTTCCACGATTAGCACTTATCTCATCATAATGGAATAATAAGTTTTCCTTTGCTTGTATTAGGACATCCGGATTATTCTTAAATTGATATAGGACATTATCTGTAAACCTTTCTGCAAACCTGGCCAATAGATGATTTAGGAAAGTATTTCTTCGAGCATGATACAAATCATTATCCTCAACAATAAGTGCCAAATAAGATTTAAAGGTTGAAATATTGAGCTCTAATTCAAATGAAACTTGGTTTTCATCAATTATAAAGCTTCTATAATTTTCTTCGAATGATCCTACATAAGAAACAGAATTTAGATGAAGATTTGCTGCTGCGATTGAGTTAAAGCTTATTTTACTAATCAATCCGAACTCATCCGAGGAACCTAAGATATAATAATAAAATTTGTCATGACCAATTTCAATAAATCCGACTTCATAACTATTACTACTAAAATCCTCGATTAACTGATGAATTTCGATTTTCTGCTTAGATAATGAACTAAACTTATATTGGTTTAACGAGCTTATTTTAGGTTTTTCAGCATCAATCAAATGCATTAATTCTGCTTTAGGTACAACCCGAACCAAAGCATCACCTTCAGTACCTAATTGTGTACTTTGATCGGTACCAACGGCAAATCTCAATAAAGTTCCAAGATCTTTTTCATCGGCCAATTTATTGATAAAATAGGTTCTTCTATCCTCAGCTTTATCGGAGGAATTCATAGCGAAGATTTTCCTAAGGTTTTTCAATTGTGATAGATAGCCAGCAAGGATTTGATCAAAGAACAAGAGATATCCCTTTAATTGTAAAGCTTGAGCTTTTCTATGATCCGAAACATCATCTGCTAGTCCACCTTCAGAAATCCCGTAGACTTTAGGAAAATCCTCTTGAAGAAGATAATAATCGTCCAAATTTTCATAATAATTACCATTTGGAATTGGGTAATCCAGATAAGGAGATCCCTGTTGATAAAGTACTTTCCCAGAGTAAGTGAAACTAAGTTTAAAAACGTTTTCAAATTTAGATTTATCAAATTCTAAAGGAATACCATTTCTTTTAAATTGGATTTCCGTACATTTTATGGCGAAATTAGGAACATGATTTTCAGGGATTTTATATTTCCATAAATCGATTTTTTGAAACCAATTAGTTTCACAATTATTTAGGGATAAAGAGTTAACCGATTTTACTCCCTCAATTTCAAGGATGATCTGATAGAGATCAGATAGATGGATTTCCTTTTTTAGTTTAAGTTCTTCAAGTTCTTCTGAATCAATAAAGCCATGACTTTCAATCAGATCATAAGGTCTTCCAGCATAAATTTCTTCAATGGACTTGCCTTTATCAAGCAGTTCCTGTAAGGTATAGAATTTAGGACTAGGAGAAATAAAATCTCTGAGTTTTTGAATAATTTCGGGATATATTTGGTCGATATCAGCATCAATACTAATTTCTATGGAAGCGCAGATTCCTACGTCCATTTTGCAAAGGAAATTAAAATCAACGAAGTCCTCACAAAAGTTCCTGTTAGCCATTAATTTGGCTTTGATTCTATTTTTAATGTCCTTTAAATGATTCGTTTGTTCGGTCTCTGAATCAAAATCTTTATTAATATCTTTTTCAGGTTCGATTATTACGTGATACAGCCCATTTAAGTAATCTACACATAGGTCATTATGGGTTGAATGAAGGATTTGATTATTTTCAGAATTACAAAAATCAAATTGATCGGTTGCAATTTCCAGCCAAGCATTTTTGACACCTTCGATATCAATCAATAATTTTCTATAATCCATAATCGTTAAAGGATTACAGGTTAATATCTGCGCCGGGCTAAAGAAATTATCATCTTTCGATGTATCTAAAGGGTTCCTTGCAAAAAGATCGATACTAGGGAGGTTGGTTCTATAACCTAGATCTAACAAAGAATAACAAAGTACTTCCAAAATGGTAATTCCTGGATCATGCACATTATGGTCAGTCCAAATTTTTCCTGAAAGCTTACCAAGGTAGGCAATACCTTCGGTCCTTAATTTATCAAAATCAAGGTATTCAGGAAAATCAGAATTGTCCTTATTGATCCATTTATTATTTTCTCCGTCGGTTAGCATGGTATTGTTTTCTAACTAAGCATTCATATTCTTACAATAATTCTCGATAGGAACCGGTATGTTGTTACAAGGAATTGCTTCCTTATCACTAGCCCATCGTTCGCAATCTTGCTGATCTATTTTTACATCAATATTTCCAGCGATTAGAATAGATCGCGGTGATATAGGACATACAACTTTAGCCGAAGAATTACTTACCGGGGTAAGCTCCGAATTATCGATTTCATGTTGCATTTTTATTCCCAATATATAATCGAGGTAGTTCCTGGACTCCAGAAAACCAACAATATCCGATCGATAAATACACTGACCAAAGGTTAATTTATCATATTGACCTATTGCCCAGGGAGCTAAGAACTCTCGCAGGTCTTGTTTTAGTTTTTCCTGGAAAAAGGCTTCGTCCATGCCCTTCAATAGTTTAACATGGATACAAAAATGAACGGCTTCGTATCGAGGATTCATTATTTTTAACCTGACAAAAGGCGACGAACATTGTTGAAAATACCGTTGTATATTTTCGAGTAGACTGACAGGCACCTTTGGTTCAAACAATTGGGATGCTTTTAATTTATTTAAATCAGGAATTACTGCCAGAATAATATATCCTGGAGCCATTGGTATATCATTTTCATAGATTCTAGCATCCAATGCAAAACTATGGTTGATACATTTGACTTTAAATAATTCAGGGAAAGCCTCTAAGGCGATACGTTCATAGTCGAATTTTTGAATAGCCCTACCTTTATGTTTTAAGAGTTCGCTTATTCGAATGTAAAAATGTCCTTCTTCTTCGGGGATTCTACCGCCGAAGGAATCATAGGGTTGAGAAACAGATTTGACAGCTGCATCAGCATTCAGCAGTTTAGCAATTGATCCGGCTGGCAACCCTTGGTTCAGACGTAGTTTATCATTTTCGGCATTATTGGTAAATGTAGCTTGAACAGCTTGGCAGTGAATTCCAATAGTTTCACTGATGGATCGACTATTTTTAGGTACTGAAGCTTTTATCCAAAATAAACCTTCTGGTAGAACACTATTATCTGCAGATATATTTCCTGGAATAGCGAATTTAATGATACCGGAAGTTGTTAATCCATGGGTATCATCATCTAAAATTTCGAATCCATTTCTCAAATCCTTCCATACATTATTTTCTAAATAATGCCATTCCAAAGCTTGTCTTTCTGCTTCTGAATCTGCGGTAGCTTCTGCCAATTGAAACAATATATTAAGATTACTACCAGGAATTAAGTCCTTAATTCCTAAAAACAAAGTTCCTTCATCACAGAAGCTTGGAAATAATGAAGTTCCATTTTTAAATTGTTCTTTTTTATAAGTTCCGGAAAAAGGATATAAATGAACGATTTCAATATCTTGCATTTCCGCAGTTGCAGAGTAATCTAATTCTAACTTACTAATTATGGGGGTCCAAGGTTCATTAGGAATAATGGCCTGAACTTTATCATTTTTTATGATGATCTCACGAATTAGGGATATTTTATCCTGTAGATTTACCACATCCCCAGTTAGGTTTCTATTGTTCCAATGACCAAAAACTGGTTCATAGACAGTGCCTCGAATATCATCTGCTGGAGAAACGTCAATCGGATTCCCAAAAACTCCAATTTTAGATATAATCCCCGAAGAAGGATTATTTACTTTATCAGTTACTTGTATTGAAATGTTTTTTGCGATATCTAAGTCAGCGAGAATAGTAGCAGTACTGAATACAATTAATCCAGCACTAGGATGATAATAAATGGCATCCTCAAGTTTACTATCGGGCAGCTTTCCTAATGCCATCATCTGTCGTGCTAATACATAGGAATAAACTTTATGACAAAAATCCTGAACCTGAAGATTAATTTTCAAAAATCCATTTCTAAGCCCAGATTCATATTGTTCAATCAAGGGATCTGGGGATACAAAGCGTTGATTTAAAGTGAAGAAATCTTTATTTAAATATATACTCTGCGAAAAAACCTTTTCACCATCACAATTAGTACTATTATAAGGGTCAAATAGCCTTCTATTATGATAAGTTTTTCCTTGAATTATCGCCTGATGAGTTGATAAAGATGCTGATGTGTGCGCATTTTCTTTGACCCATTTTCCATTCTCCAGAATAGACAGGTTAATTAGAAATTTATTCTCATCCAGGCCAAATTCAGCTCCATCTTTCAGGTAACCTTTATAATAATCACGAAAACTAAATGGTCTATCTTTCCAATTGAATTTGACATGGATATCATTCCATTTCTTACAGAACAATTCCTGACTACCAATATAAAAATCAGGCCCAATAAGGTTCAGAGAAGTATTAACATTATCTGACGGAGGATTCTTAATATCAAAATCTATAACTTCTGGACGAACACCAAAAGGATAGATTGGAGCTTTTACATTTTGTAGGCTTTCACTATTTTGAACAATAATATTCTTCAATCCACAAACGCTAACATCAATTTTTGTAGAGGTAGAATTTGTAAGGCGAATACTCCGAAAAAAGTGATAAAGGGATAAGTATTGAATACTTTCTATTTGTTCTCGGAGGCAAAATAATTTATCATTAATAACCGAGGGTTCCACAGGGATTTTCACCCGCTCATCCAATAAAACCCTAACTACCGGAGATTTACTGATAATACCTTCTTTTAAGATTTCATTATCATAGGCCACGATAGATTCCTCCGCCTCGGTTAAGACGGCAGAAATCGTAATTTCAAATTCCCCATTACTGTTTATTGGAGATAATGAAATTTGCACAGGATTTATTGGATCGATCCAAGATTTTGGACCTGAAAATGAAATATTAAAAGCTTTTATGGGTTTAAAAATATCCTTTAATAGCTTGATATCCGCTGCATTGGAAATTAGTTCATGATACTCCCCTACTGAAATCACTTTCTCAAATAACTGCTTATCCAAAAAATGATAACATGAAGTCTGCTTACTAAGTGGGTTATCGTCCCTTAAAACAGATTCCAATTTTTCTTTAAGGTTCTTACTAATTCCTTTTTTAATGGCTAAGGCAATCAAATCCCGATTTATTGGATAAAAACGGTCATTAATTACAGTTTTCACCTGTTCATAAAATTGGTTAGCAATGGCAATATCCGTACAATTTTCATTTATTTGACAGGCCAGCTTTATATTAATTTTACGCATTCCTTCCTGAAGGAATAAAACATCAGAGGCAAGGATAAAACCTATTCTGGCTCTTTGATTGGCCCTTACGAATTTATTTTCTGGATCTATATATTTACTTAAGGCGGAACCTAGCGTGGACCAACTGGCGATTTGATCAGCAGGAAATGGTTTTTCAAGACCATCTGCCATAGTCGCGTTGCTTGCCATGTAAACGCCTTCGAGGTAAAGTTTTTTATTACTCTCCTGATTATTAAGAAACAAGGTCCTTTTATCAACGATTTTTGCTCTATTAACAACGATTTGATTATTTAACGAAAACTGAATTTCAACCTTATTGGCATCCTTACTGTCTTTAACGAGCAAACCTTGTTCTAGCAAATAGCTTTGAACCTGGTTTTGCAATTCGAAAATCAAATGAACCTTATCTGGCTGGGCAGATTTAGATTTTAGTAGTAAAACTTCCTTATAGAAAAAATCAAGATGTTTCTTGGTAAAGGAATTCAGGTCATTTTGAACATGTTTAAAGAGCTTCAAAAAGGTAAATAACAAGGCCAAATGAGGACTCAGTTTTTCTTTAAATTCTTCTTGAAGTGGGAGAAAACTAGATTCTAGACTTTCTTCTGCTGAGCCTTTTGAGATATCAATCACTGAAAGAAAAGATTCTGCTATCGCAATAATTTGATTTTTCAAATAGATGCGTCTTTCTCTTTTTGTTTTTCCAGTTTCTTTAAAGCTTTCCCAATTTTGAATCGAGAAAAGATTATTCAAATCGAGATTCCAACTAGGATTATCGATAAATGACATGAGATTCAATGGTTTATTCTGCAACCATTTGCCAGCAGAATTTATCTGAATAATAAAAAGTTTTAATGAATCAGATAGTTTGTCCTTAACCAGTTTATTTAGGCTGAGTGAAATTGGCAACTCAGATTCTGATAGTTTTAAGGTCCATAAATTAATGGGTTTTATGATCGCCTGAAAAACATAATTGAAAATCAATTGGAGACTCACCTTCGAAGGGTCCTTTTCAAATAAGAACTGATAGAAGCCAAGTTTTTCTCTTATTTTCTGGGTATCATATTTAATAATCGATGTGACGGTAAATGGAAGATTATTTTGGAAGAAAGGTTGCCAATCCGACACATTCAATTGAGGGTCATAATAATTGATATGACGTGATAATTTTTCAAAATAATCCAATAAATCAGCTAATTTTCGTGCATCAATCTGGGCTGAGCTAGACAACAGATCATCCATAACCCGTTGTCTTTGGCTCGTTCCGGGATCATTTAAAAAGGGATGTATCAAGTCTTTACACAGCATGGCTTCGAAGATTAATTAGATTGATTTCAGGGCTTCATTTAAGTAATAGTCATATACATAATTGAATCTTGAATTTGTTCCTGGAACAGAATATTCAAGACTGATGGTAAATCGACCTTCTATGAGGTCCATAGAATCAGCAGGGCTGATTTCAATTTGTTCAACACGGATTCGGGGTTCATAAAATAAGATGGCATTTTTAACCCGGTCTTTGAGATAACCAATTACGGAGCTATTTAGGGTTTCAAATACATAATCTGTCAGATCACATCCATACTGAGGTTGCATAACCCTTTCACCCAATGCGGTAGAAAGCAGGATATTTAAACTTTGGTCAATATCTTCAGTACCAGAAACCATTTCAACATTATTAGAAATATTATTGAATTCTGGTGGGAAGGACCATCCAGTTCCTAAAAATGATTTGAATGAATTTTCCATAGTCATGTGTTTTTATCCTCCAATTTGCACGGTTGGTAATCCTAATACGATTGTTCCTCCATGGGCTGTCAAATCTCCTTGTCTAGCGGCAGGTTTTCCACCTATGAGTACTGTTGCTGACCCTTGAACAATATTGTCAGGAGCTCCAGTACACAGCAGCAAATCACCAAGAACTGCTGCTGGGATTCCTCCAATCAAAACGGTTGGTACACCAGGGCCAAGAATAGGTCCACCAATATGTGGAACAGGTCCTGGGCTAACCATTGGACAGATATGCATATCATTTATTCTTGCTGCAGATGCCATAATTAGTTTATTTTCACCATTGAACCTTTTATTTCAGCGACACCAGTTGCAGATATTTTTGCCATTGAGGCAGAAACATTGACATTGGTGTCGGATTTGAGATTCATTGTTTTTCCGATCACACTTAATTTTGTTCCAGCCGTAATTTTTAGTTCTGTTCCGGCTTTTAATTCAATTTTCTTTGGACTTTCAATAAGAATTCCATTGTTGTCCATTACTATTTTATTTTGATTTTGATCTTGTATCTCGATCTTTTTTCCATCTTCATCTAGAATAATACTATTTCCGGCAGGGGTATCAATTGTGATCGTTTTGCTGGAATCATTAAAGTGAATTCTCATTTTACTACGTGAGAAAAAGCCTTTCTCATCATTTGCATCTGATCCTTTCAGGGGTGCAGGTTTCGCACTACTATTCAGCATTCCCAGCATCACGGCATGTCTTGGATCATTATTGATAAATCCGACGATTATTTCATCATCGATTTCAGGTCTAAAGAAAGTCCCTCTTTCATTTCCAGCATCCAGACAATTAACCCTTACCCAGGTTCCATTGGAACTATTATCGATAATTGGAATCTTAACCAGAATGCGATCTTCGCCTTCAGGGTCGTTTTCTAATTGTAAAACCTTTCCAATTTGAAGACCTTCAATAGCACCTAATAAGCCAGATGCAGAATGGGCATTTATATCCGTATACTGGGTGCAATAATTATTGGAATTGAGTCCAAATTGGATATGAGTATACCAAGTTCCATCACCCATATCTTGGCGTACAGCGGTCACATAAGCATTACCATTAAAACGATCAGATACGGATGCGATTTTCACCATATCACCGGGTTTAATATTTTCAAATCCTGTAAACCGAGCACGACCTTGAATTTTAGACAAACGACTTCGCATCATCGTGCCTTCGGCCCAAGCTTTTAATTCTTCTTCTAAAAGTTGTCCACTATGTTGTAATTGATATTTATCAAGTTTATTTTTCTCTGCCAGGAAAGAACTTTCCACATTTCCTTGTTCGATAAAGTCCTTTGCATTCTCTATTTCTTCAGAAGCAATCTTTTGGTTTTTATAATCCCAAGCATTCGCTTCCACCTTAGCCCATTGATTTTTAATATCCATTTCTGCTTCGAACTCCACAATGGAAGATCCGTAAGTCAACTGCATTACAGGGTCCGCATCAGTTTTCGGGAATTCAATCTTTACCTCTCCATTACTTACATTGATTAATTGTCCATTGGCCTCTGCTCGTAGGAGCAAAAAATCCCAATCCGTTAAATGATGTTGAATTATTTCTTTATGTGGAACCTTAGTGGATTCTACACTGGATGTTAAGTCAGCGTAGGATTTGATTATACTTTCCATGATTCCATCATCCTTTTCATTAAGAAAATATTTACTTCGGCGAGATAATGTCATTTGTATGGCATTATCCCGACATTCTATATATAATTGGGAATTACCATTTTCTTTTACTTTAACTTGCTGCTTAGTAATTATTCCTTTAAAAGCAGTTTTGTTGTCACTATCAAATCCAAGCTTGATTACAATTTGATTTCCTGGAACAAAATCTTCTTTATTACTAAGTTCAAAATTCCCCAATGCAGCATCACCATCCTTCAATAATATTCGAGCGACAGGTATTCTATTGATTTCCTTTTCAATTGAAATACTAAGCAATTCATAGGATGAATCCATAAGCTGTTCATTCAAATAAATTTCGAAACTTACAGTATCATGCTGCGAAGGATTATGAATTAGAAGTTCTTCCATTAGTTTGCTTTTTTAAAAAAAAAAATCAATTAGGACCAAAGCGGTTAATTAAGAGCGAATTAGGCAGTGTGAAATTATTATTGGTAATGATTTAGTAATGGTGCTTACTGCATTCATTTATATTCAAATTCCTTGTAACTCAATTACAAAAGTACAAAAAATAAAGCAATGAATCACTGGAAAAGCAATTACTTGGTACAGCATGCTTCAGTGATAATTATCAGATAATTCAACGGGTTATGATTGGTCAAATAATTTATTAGCTGTCATAATCTATATCCAAATTATGTCTGTATAAAAGACCTACAAGGTTAAGTGCCGAAAACTTCGCTTTTTTCATCTTGTTAACGTCTGGGTCTATAGCAAAATTTACTGCTGTCCTGAAATCTGTTTTTTCTAGAATAGAATTAGAGAATATAGCAGAGGAAAGGTCACATCCTAAAAATTCAGAGGCCGTCAGATCAGCCTCACCAAATTCAACGTCTTTTAATGTACAGTTCTTGAAAGTAGTTTTTCGAAGCTTTGTTCCAAAAAAATTACTGTAGTCTAAATGACATTCCGTAAACGAAAACGAAAACGCAAACTTGCTACATCTTGCAAAGTCTACCCCCAGCATTTTGCACCCAATAAATACAGCATTCCTGAATCCGGTTCCGTCAACGTCCACCATTGAAAAGTTACATTGTTTAAAAGTGCAATCTTCAAAATTATTGTCCTTTAGATCACTCTTGTTAAAATCACAACTGACAAATTCACACTTTATGAATTCTCTGTTTCTCAGTTTCTTTTCAGAGTAATTTATACCGGAAAATATTTTGTCTTGATGAATTACGGTTTCTTCCATTTTATATATTTTATATCCAAACAAGTTTAATTTTAAATATCAACAGTTTTAAGTAAGCACTTGAGAATCATTTTATTTGTTTTGTGATTCAATATATTATCCATTAATTGGTGTTAATACCTAATAAAGAATCGGTTACTTTAATTGCTGTAAAAAATTTAAAACCTTGGGTTTATCTTTTTCAGTAAGGTGTATACTACCCATATTTTCTGAGTACCAGATAGCATCTGCCACCAGAAAAACAATAGTACTATGTATGCTCAACTCCTCTCCATCGGTTGGCAAAATGTGAAGATTGTACCAATCTTCCCATTGTAGGCGATACTTGGAGTTAATCATGATTGCTTGGAGAATGATTCGCATTGTTTTAGCGTATTTTTCATCATTTTTCTTTTCTAAGATAAATTTCAGATAAGCAAAAGCACCATCCTTATCGACATTTTGATCTCTGTATTTTTTTACTTTATCCGTAAGGTTAATCAGGCTTTGATTTACTAGCTCATCCAGTAATTCTTCCTTATTCCTAAAATGATGGATAATCCCTCCTTTACTCAAACCTGTCCAATCAGCAATAGATTGAAAAGTTACGTGGTGCCAGTCTGATTCTGATCCAATGTGAATAGCCGCGTCGATAATCAACTGCTTACTTAATTCCGGTTCCTTTTTTCGGGTATATGAGCTATTTTCCAAATTATATCTTTATAGTTTATAACAAGCAACATTTGCAAAGATACCGAACGTTTGGTTTGTTTTGACATCGAATCATTAATTATTTTAAATACTTTTTCATTAACAGTTATGTCCTTTAATAAGACATGTCCTCATGGTGTTTTTCTGATTAAAACATAAAAATATTGCTACTAGAAATGGATAAAAATTTCCCAAGTTGGTTAGTACTTGGGAAATTTTCTCGTTTATAATAACAAATTTTGTAAAATATGGAAGAGACTATCTAATTTCTAAATATGTCACTTATGAGAATATCCCTGCCAAATATTATTGCTGAAATAAACAGTAAAGAGAGTAGATTATCCTCAGAGTTATCTCTGATTGTAGAAGAAGCCTACCAAATGACGATTTTTTTGCAAGATTTACTTCTCTCTGTGAAAGATTATGTAATCTCAAACGGATTTAAAAACAACGAAGAAGAAATTGATTTCTTCCGAAACATCAAACCATATATTTTAGGAAAATTAATCTACTACAATAAGCTGTTTAGAATAGAAACCGTTTGTCCAGTCAATGAAGGTGAGATCTATCATAAGTACTTTTCTAAGCATCTTGAAAAATTGAAGATAGATTACAGTGAGCACATCTGTAATTCTGATTTTTATAGATACTATCGTTCAGGCAGGGTTGACAGAGATGATTTATACTTCAGGTTAGGTAATGTTAATTGTTATGATGGATTAAATAGTATTGCTTTTGAAATCGATTTACAATTCTCAACTTACTATGACTACAAAATTGCCAAAATCATTTCAAATGATTTGCTATATTCTTATTTAATAAATAAGATAGCCCCTGATGATAATACAGGTATAAAACTGGATCATATAGATTCTATAAAAGAATTAACATGGACAAACTCAAAAAATGCACTTATTGAACTAATTTATGCAATACATGCGTCAGGAACAATTTGTCATGGCAAAATTGGGATTAGAAAGCTCGGCTTGATCTGTCAGATACTTTTTAAAATTCCTCTTAACGATGTACATCATGCATTTCATAGAATGAAAACTAGGAGTGGTTCGCGAACTACATTTTTAGATCAGCTTAAAATATCTCTTGAAGAATATATGGATAAAGATCTATAGTTACTTCGATACACCAATCTTAAAAGCAGTACCCTAAACGTACTGCTTTTTTCTTTACCCATATTTGCCAATTGGCAAATGTTCACAAACCGTTATTGCTGATGCTTTCATGTATTCTTAATGCCTAACAACTAGGTGTTTATATGATTCAAGAAAATTTAAAAAAAACTCCAAACCAATTGGCAGAGCTTGGCAGACAATACCAGCCAGACAATCCAACTTTGTATCGTAATTAATAAATACGTGTACAATGAAAATTATAACAATCGAAGAAGAAGCGTGGAAACAGCTCAATGAGCGGTTAAAGGCAATTAATGATTTTATCCTGAAATCAGAAGATACCAGCTATGATAGCCTCTGGCTGAACAACCATGAAGTATGTCAGTATCTCCATATTAGTGAAAAAACACTTTGGCGAATACGTACAAAAGGAGAAATAGCTTATTCCAAAATGTATGGACAGTATTTCTATACCATTGGAGCTATAAAAGATATGCTTAATGCCAATGCCGTACAGACCAGCGATGAATATGTACAGGAGCTTATGGCTAAAGGCAAGAGTTACATTGAGAAAGGTAGAAAACTAAAGAATTCTTAAAGGACTACATTATGAATATAGATAGAATAGAATTTATATCGTGGATGGAACGCATTATGGATCGTTTCGATATGCTAAAAGATAGCTTAACAGATATTGAAAAAAAGAAAAACACCATAGATGGTGAAGTATTATTAGATAATCAGGATTTACTTCAGATGCTTAAAATCAGTAGTCGTTCTTTACAACGTTATCGTTCTTCTGGCAAGTTACCATACTATACAATCAGCGGTAAATTATATTACAAATTAACTGACGTACATCAGTTTGTAAGAGAAAGCTTCAATACTCCATTGCACCGTACTAAAGACAGCAAGTGACAAATAATGCCCCTAAAGGACGCTTTGGTCATACCTTTTTGTGTATAGGTTATTTTCGAAAAGATAACAGTTTTAAAACAATAAAATTATGAGTGAAGAAACAATAGATAGTCCGCAATTACCGGATCAATTATCGGAAACACTTTTGGTATTGGACAAAGAAAAAAACAGGATTCAGGTTGTCAAAGGAATTGATAAAGACGGCAATCTCAAAACTGTAGAGCCAAATGAGAAAAACCAAAATCAGTTTATGCGTGTGGATAAACACGGAGATATGTTTTCTAACTTCTTTTCCAATTTTTTCCGTCAACTGAAGAATCCTACCCATTTTAAATTTTTTAAAGTACCAGCTGATGAAGCAATTGATACGGCAAAAAAAATGCAGCAACAGATTGATACACCTACTAAAGAAGGGGAATCAGTAATGGCAAAGCATGAGGTAAAAGAACCAGAGTTAAAACAAGAAAATCATAAAAATATGGAAACAACACAAAAAACTCCGGAAACAGGCGAATACCGTTTCAAGCCGGAACAGATTGATTGGGAAATGATGAACAATCTTGGATTGAGCAAAGAATATCTGGAAAAGAGAAACTTGCTTGATCCTCTTTTAAAAGGATATAAAACCAATGAATTGGTAACAGTTACGCTAAACCTCGGAACTGCTGTTTCCCGTCCTGAAGGCAGGTTGTCTTTACAGCCCGGCGAAGATGGCAAAGCTGTTATGCTTATCCATAGCGTAAGAAAAGAACCTCAATTAAACTTCCCTTTCTTTGGGCATGAATTCAGCAAAGAGGATAAAGAGAATCTGATTAAAACAGGCAATATGGGGCGAACTGTTGATCTTAAAAACCCTAAAACAGGTGAAACAATACCTTCCATTATAAGTGTAGATAGACTAACCAATGAGCTTATTGCTCTGCGGACAGATAAGATTAAAGTACCTGATGAACTAAAAGGCGTACAATTGAATGAGCAGCAGAAACAAACTCTTATGGAGGGTAAGCCACTATTGATTGAGGGAATGATCTCAAAAAAAGGTACTTCATTCGATGCTACAGTTCAATTCAATGCCGACAAACGTTATGTAGAGTTTTTATTTGATAGAACCACCAACAATAAGCAGACACAAAATCAGCAGCAAACACAATTACAAGGTACTTCTCAGGAAGCTCCGCGAAATTTCCGAGGAAAAGAACTGGATGACAAACAGTACGAGAAATTCAAAGAAGGTCAAACTGTATATGTAGATGGATTACTGGATAAAAAAGGCCAGAAATATCAGGGTTATATAACTTTTGACAAGGAAACAGGCAAAACAGGCTTTTCGTTTAACAACCCTGATAGGTTGAAAGAAAAAATCCAACCTGTTGAAGCACATAAAACTCAGACAGCTGTTAATTCTCAGGGAAAAACTAATGAGGCTACAAAAAATTTAAAAGAGCCTTTAAAGACAGGGCAGAAAAACCCTGACAGTAAGACGCAACAAGAGCAACAGGAAAAGCCAAAAGCTCCCGCTAAATCCAAAGGCAAAAAAATGTAAATCTCCAAAATAGCAAAATATGAAAGTAGTAATAGCAGAAAAGCCAAGTGTTGCAAGAGAGATTGCCACAATATTGGGTGCAACAGAAAAGAAAGAAGGATTCTTGACAGGTAATGGGTTTTACGTTACCTGGGCATTTGGGCATTTGGTTGCTTTGGGAATGCCTGAAGATTATGGTATCTCAGGTTTTCAAAGAGAATCCTTACCAATGCTTCCTAATCCCTTTTTATTGACAGTAAGGAAAATCAAAAAAGGCAAATCGTACGTACCTGATAACGGAGCTTTAAAACAGTTAAAAATTATTGAGCAGGTTATCAGTAAAAGCGAAAGTATCATTGTAGCTACTGATGCCGGACGTGAAGGGGAATTGATATTTCGTTATATATACGATTACTTTAAATGCAATAAACCTTTTGAGCGTCTTTGGATAAGTTCTTTGACCGAAAAAGCCATTAAACACGGTTTAGAAAACCTAAAACCTGGTAGTGACTTTGATGGACTTTACCATGCCGGACAAGGCAGAAGTCGTGCCGACTGGTTAGTGGGCATCAATGCTTCACAAGCATTGAGTATTGCCGCTGGGCATGGTGTATATTCGCTTGGACGAGTGCAAACACCCACATTAGCCCTCATCTGTAAAAGGTATCTGGAAAATAGAAACTTCTCAATAAAAACTTATTGGCAGATAAATCTGGAACATCATAAGGAATCAATAGATTTCAAAAGTCTTTCAAAAACTAAATGGGACGATAAAAAGCTAGCTGAAGACATACTGAAATCGTTACAGCGTATTGGAATAGCTAGAGTGATTGAAGCAGAGAGTAAAAAGATAGCAGAGCAACCGCCTCTATTGTTCGATCTGACAGGATTACAAAAAGAAGCTAATAAAAAACTTGGACTCTCTGCGGATGAAACGCTTAACATTGCTCAAAGCCTTTACGAAAAGAAACTGATTACCTATCCGCGTACAGGTAGTAAATATATTCCTGAAGATCTATGGGCTGAAATCCCTGGTCTAGTAAGACTACTAGAAAACAGAGAATCGTGTAAGGAAGCCAGCAAAAAAGTGAAATGGGGACGTTTCAATAAACGTATGGTGAACGATGTCAAAGTAACGGATCATCATGGTTTACTCATTACTGAAAAAATACCCGCTGAATTACCTGCCAAAGAAAATGCAATTTATGATATGATAGCTTTCAGATTATTGGAAGCCATCTCACATCCATGCTCCAAAGAAATAACAGATATTACCTTACAAGTAATACATTATGATTTTATTTTGAAAGGTTGTAAAATTCTTGAACCGGGTTGGCGTGCTATTCGTGGAAATTTTAGTGAGGATGACAGTGAGCCTATACAAGATATCCCCGAACTGAAAGTTGGTGAAGAAGTTAATATCAAAAGTATGCAGGTAATAGAAAAGAAAACTAAACCTCCTGTATTGTACACCGAAGCCGGATTGTTATCAGCAATGGAAAGTGCTGGGAGGGAAATTGAGAGTGAAGAGGAACGTAAAATTTTACAGGGGATTGGTATTGGCACCCCAGCTACAAGAGCAGCTATAATAGAAACTCTTTTTAAGCGTGACTATATTCGTCGCGAAAAGAAATCACTCATCCCAACAGAAAAAGGTTTGCAGGTTTATGATTTAGTTAAAGACAAAAAGATTGCTGATGTTGCTATGACCGCAGAATGGGAGTTAACATTACAGCAAATTGAAAATGATCAAGAAGATGCCACCATATTTCTTAAAGAAATGGAGTTATATGCAGATTTTATTACAAAGGAACTATTAGAATCTACTATTGTAAAACAGAAACAACCTGAACTGGAATGTCCAAAATGTAAACAACAGCAACTCCTCATTTGGAATAAGGTGATAAAATGTCCCGATGAAGTTTGTAATTGGATACAGTTTCGTAATGTTTGCGGAGTATTATTGAGTACCAATGATATTGAAAGTCTTTTAAAAACACGAAGAACAAAACTCATAAAAGGAATGCAAAGTAAATCAGGCAAAAAATTCGATGCATACATTGTGTTGGATACAACCGGAAAAAGCTCTTTCGAATTTCCACCCAATAAACAAAAAAAGAAATGAGTAATATAATCCTGTCCAAAAAAGAAATAGAAAAACTGATTTTCACCATTCGAGATAAACACGTAATGCTGGATAGCGATCTGGCTTCCTTATATCAGGTAGAAACTAAGAACCTAAATAAAGCCGTGAAAAGGAACATCGAAAGATTTCCACAATCGTTTTGTTTTCAGTTAACCGAAGAGGAAGCTGAAAACTTGAGGTTCCAGATTGGAACCTCAAGTTTAAACTATGGTGGAAGACGTTATTTACCCTATGCTTTTACCGAGCAAGGTGTGGCAATGGCTTCCGCCATTCTTCGTTCGTCTACAGCGATTAAGGTCAGTGTTGAGATTATGGAAGCCTTTGTAGAAATGCGTAGAATACTCATCAGTAATGCTTCTTTGTTTCATCGTTTGGATAAAATGGAACTGAAACAGTTGGAAACCGATCAAAAATTTGAAGAGATATTCAAAGCTCTGGAAAGTGACAAGCTACACATTGAAAAAGGGATTTTCTATAGTGGACAGGTTTTCGATGCCTACGCCTTTGTATCAGATATTATTCGAAGTGCTAAAGAGTCCATTATCTTGCTTGACAATTATGTGGATGATACTGTACTTACGCTACTAGGTAAACGAGAACAATCTGTAACCGCAACAATCTATACCAAAAGCATCAGCAATCAGCTTCGGTTGGATTTACAAAGGTACAACAGTCAATATCCCCGTATTGAAGTTGAAGTTTTTGCCGATAGCCACGACCGCTTATTAATTATTGACAGTACGGAACTTTACCACATTGGGGCTTCGCTTAAAGACCTGGGCAAAAAATGGTTCGCATTTTCACGAATGAATATAGAAGTGAGCAAAATTCTTCAGGTACTTAACAAATAACAAACCCTCCGAATATGGAGGGTTTTGTCATTATTATGGGGAGTGTAACTCAAACTGTGTCATTGGATTTAAATCTTAAAAACCTCTTTCTAATTTGAGTCTATCCCCAAATCTAATATAAAGTTGGGATATGGTCAAGCCCCAGTTATGCATTGGCATCGTCCATTTTTTTGCAATATCTTTAATAATTAAATACATCAATTTCATGAGCGCCTGTTCAGAGCTGAAAGCTCCTTTAGATTTAATAATTTTTCGTATCTGACGGTGCATTCCCTCGATTGGATTTGTGGTGTATATAATCTTGCGAACCTGATCCTCGTATTCAAAGAAAGTAGAAAGATTGGTCCAGTTATCCATCCAGGATTTGGCAGCAAGTGGGTATTTCTTGCCCCATTTTTCTTCAAAAGACAGTAGGTTTTCATATCCCATTTCTTCGTTCACAGCCTTATAGACCGGTTTTAGATCCTCCATGACAAGCTTCTTGTCTTTTTCGGTTACGTAACGCATACTTGTTCTGATCTGGTGAACAATACACAACTGGATCTTTGTTTTTGGAAAAATAGCTTCTATGGCCTCAGGGAACCCTTTTAGACCATCAATACAAGCAATAAGGATGTCTTCAACGCCACGTTGCTTTAAATCTGTAAGAACTGAAAGCCAGAACTTAGCTCCCTCATTTTCTGAGCTATAAAGACCAATCAGATCTTTTCTACCATCCATACCAACTCCCAGGATATTATAGATAGCCCTCGATTCAACAGTTCCATTCTGGCGAACCTTGATGTGCATACAGTCTAGGAATACAAAGGGATAAACAGCTTCAAGAGGCCTGCTACGCCACTCATTTACCGCTGGAAGCACGCTTTCTGTAATACGCGATATTTCTGTGGCAGAGATCTCCATTGCATACATTTCGCGTATAAACTCGCTTATCGCCCGTGTGCTCATTCCTTTGGCATACATGCTCAACACATGTCCCTCAAGCTGTTCAGTGATGATTAATTGTCTCTTAGGTACTACTTTAGGCTCGAACGTTCCCGATCTATCCCGACCTGTCTCCAGCTCAAAAGTTCCGGTATTGAGACCTCGGACTGTCTTTTTTGTCTTGCCATTTCGACGATTGCTATTGCCCGAAGCTTTCTCTTCGTTCAAGTGGTTTTCCAGTTCTCCATCCATCATCGATTCCAACAGATGCTTCATTAACGGCGCTAGGACGCCATCATTGGGAGATAAACTTTTACCTTCGTAAAGACCTTGCATAGCTTCTGCCTTGAAGCGTTCAAAGTCGAATGGGTCTTTTTCTTTCATGACCGTGTCGTTTGAATAATTGAATATAAATAATCTTATTGAATTATTCCTCTGACACAGTTTACGTTACAGTCTCTTATTATGCCTTAGAAGCATCTAAAGATGCTTTTCTAAATTCTTTTAGCAGTTTTTCAAGTTCTAAAGAGGTTTTACGAGCTCTTGTTCCTGCTGCTTTGTTTCCTTTGTCTGCCTGTAATTCAGCATCTACTTTTAACGCTTCAAATGAAGCATTGATTTTTTCGATTAGTTCTTTCATTATGATAATGGATTAAATTGTGATGCAAAAATAAAAAAATATGCTTAAAGCATTTTCATAGAGATTTCCCTACTTTGTAATTTAGTAAATGTATTTTTTTAAGATTAAAGCTCCACAATGTCCCCCAAACCCAAAGCTGTTGCTCAAGGCATAATTCACCGTTTTTGAAAACGCCTTACTACCTAAGGACAGATTTAATTCTTTTGGTATATTTTCATCAATTTCGGTCGTATTTATAGTTGGTGGAATTAAATCGGTTTTTACGCTTAAACAAGTTGAAATGGCTTCAATAGCACCTGTACCTCCCAATAAATGCCCAGTCATAGATTTTGAAGCACTTACCTGAATTTTATCAAGGTTTGATGAAAATAATTTCTCAATCGCTTTAATTTCTGATAAATCACCAAGTCCAGTCGATGTCGCATGTGCATTAACATAATCAATATTATTTGGATTTAAGTTGGCTTCTTTTATACCTTCCCTCATGGCCAAAAATGCCCCAGTTCCTTCGGGATGCGTTCCCGTAATGTGATAGGCATCTGAACTTTCTCCACCACCTACAATTTCCGCGTAAATTTTAGCTCCTCTTTTTATTGCCGAGCCTAAGCTTTCGACAATCAAAGCCCCGGCTCCTTCACCGACCACAAATCCATCACGGCTTGTATCAAAAGGCCTTGAAGCAGTACCGAAATTTTCATTATTGGTCGACATGGCCTTCATCGCGTTGAACCCGCCAATGGAAGATGCTGTTATGGGAGCTTCAGAACCGCCCGTAATAACGATATCCGCTTTGCCTAAACGGATGTAATTAAATGCCTGAATAATGCTTTGTGTAGAAGAAGCACAAGCGGTAACAGGGCAATAATTAACTCCCCTTAATCCGTAATTGATAGAAATTATACCAGACAAGCCATTAGAAATGATCTTGGTAATAAAAAATGGATTAAACTTTGGTTGAAAATTACCTTTTGCATAATCGATGACTTCATGCTCGAACGTTTCAAAGCCACCAATTCCACTGGAAAAAATGACACCTATCCGGTTTACATTCAATTTCGAAAAATCTAATTCTGCATCTTTTACAGCTTCATCTACGCAAATAAGTCCGTACTGCGTAAATCTGTCCATTTTTCTTGCTTCTTTCCGATCGAAGTAATCTAAAGCCTCATAATTCTTGATTTCACATGCAAATTTTGTCTTGAAATTTGTTGTGTCAAAACGCGTTATTTTGTCGGCACCAGAGTCTCCGTTAAGCAAGTTGTTCCAATATTCCATTGTGTTTTTTCCAATAGGAGTAATTGCTCCTAATCCTGTGATAACTACTCTTTCCATTTTTTTAATATTTACGCATATACCTACCGGTATATGCTTGTTCAAATTTTTTTATTTAAATTTTCAGACTATTAATTTCAGACTGTAAAAAATCGATGCTTTCCATCAATATTTCTGGTTTTTCAAGTGTTTTTGCTAGCAAAATACTTCCTTCAATCAGAGCAATTAACCGATATGCAAAAACACTCGCATCCAAATTTTTTATTTCATTTTTATTGGCACCATCTTCCAGTATGGAGACAATGGTCTTGTGCCAACTTTGGATTGATTTAGTGACCTCCATTTTTAGCAAATCATTTCCATCATCTGCGTCAACGGATGTATTCAAGATGGCACAACCTCCGTTTTGGAATATTGGCTTAAATTCCGTTTTGTAATGACCTAAGAATGCAATCATTTTTTCGGCTGAATGCTCTATTTGATTTATTTTGCCGAGTATTTTTTCAGATTGGAATTTGTAATTGTATCTAAAAGCTTCTACAGCAACCTCATTTTTGTCTTTGAAGTTTCCATAAATACTACCTTTTGTCAAGCCTGTTGCATCAGTCAAATCGGATAAATACGTCCCTGTATATCCCTTTTTGTTGAAAATTGAAGCTGTTTTTTCAATAATGTATTGTCGTGTTTTTTCTGATCTTACCATATTGCAAATATACCGTACGGTATTTGATTGTGCAAATTCATTATAATTTTTTTAATAGACTATTTGTCTCTTAAAATCTGGAACCTCTCAGATGATTGAAATTCTCGTTGCATATTACGCCAAATCCTACCTCTCAAAGCCAAATCCTACCACTTCTATAAAAACTTTGCCTTACTGCTCTAATTTTAGGATTTACGCAAAAATTCTAAATAAAATTTACCATGAGTACACTGCAAAAAGACTTGTCGTATTTCAGACTACGACTGCAAGAACACCTTAACAGCAGCTTCCCCGAAAAAGCAAGCGACCAGAAATTTATTGACCAACGATCTTCATGGGCAGCAAATGCTTATGAAGGAGCATTTCTTTCGGGCAACGCTATAGAGCAATGTAGTGAAATTGCCAATTACATATTATTTGAAGGCTTACATTTCTCCCGTTTCGACACCATTTTTCAAGTGGTTTGCAATGAGTTTGATGCTTTAATGGCAGATGAAGAATTGAAACCATTTGCCCTAAAAATGTTTCCCGTCTGTGAATCTGTTTTCTTGAAATATGAATTAACCGATGATTTCGCATACTGTCATGAGTTTGATGAGCTCTACACAGAAATAACCGGTACCATTTCAATCTGGATAGAGGAAAATGGGCTTCAGTAAACGTCTTCATCTCCAACAGAATATTGAAGCCTTACGTACTGCTTTTAAATTGGAGAAGGAACAGCGGCAAGCTACCGCAGGCGAAAGACTGCTAATGATGCATTATAGCGGATTTGGTGGTCTAAAGTTCGTATTGAACCCTATCTCCAGTGAAGTAGATATCAATCATTGGCGAAAAAACGAACATGATCTTTTTCCAATTACACAGGAATTACACCAACTATTAATGGAGAATTCCGTTGATGATAAACAGTACAGAAAATATGTGGACAGTATGAAAAGCTCTGTCCTAACAGCATTTTACACACCACCACAGGTTATAGATGCTATCTCATTTGCTCTGAAAGATAGTGGACTTAAAATACAGAATTTTCTGGAACCATCAGCAGGTATTGGTGCATTCATACAATCTTTTGCAGATAACGAAGAGACTAGGGTTACTGCCTATGAAAAAGATGTATTAACCGGGAAGATACTAAAACACCTCTATCCAGAAAGTAATATCCGTGTAAGTGGCTTTGAGGAAATTTCCGAAAAAGAACAGAACAGCTATGATGTAATCGCAAGTAATATTCCGTTTGGAGATACTGCTGTATTTGATTTATCCTATTCCCGAAGTAAAGATTATGCAAAAGTACAAGCAGCCAGAAGTATTCATAACTATTTCTTTTTGAAAGGGAATGATATGCTTCGGGAAGGAGGTTTACAGTTTTTCATTACCTCGCAAGGAGTATTAAATAGTCCTAAGAATGAGCCGATACGTAGAGCATTAATGGAAAACAACAATTTGGTGTCAGCTATCCGATTGCCAAATAACTTATTTACAGAGTATGCAGGCACAGAAGTAGGCTCTGATTTGATAATCCTACAAAAGAATACAATTAAGCAAAGCTTATCTGAAGCAGAAGAACTGTTTTGCCAAAGTCAACAGACTGTATACAATACACCAGGGAATGCATTATTTTATAATAACAGCAGGATTGTACATACTGAAAGTAAATTAGATACTGACCCTTACGGACAGCCCGCTTTGATCTATAAACACAATGATGGTGTAAATGGAATTGCTAAAGACCTAACACAAATGCTTTCTAAAGACTTTGGTAGGAATTTAAACTTAGCTTTATACAAAGGTGAACGAAATGAGGAGCCGGCAATAGAAATTCCCGTTACACCAATTTTTACACCTCCTATAATTGAATCAGCAATTACCCAACAGGAACAACAAAGAATTTCACCGCCACAAGAACTAAAACAGCTGAGTATTTTTGACTTATTTGGCAATGATGATGAGTCTATAACAGTAATTGCACCACCAAAGAAAACAGCCCAAAGTCAAAAGAAAAAGTTTAACAGAAACCGTACTCCGATTGGAAAGCAAACCAATCTTTTCAGTGGTGGTATGCAACAACCCTATGTACAGCCTGTTAACAATGAATCTATAAGTAAACCTAAAAACAATGAGCCAAGAGAGCTAATCGGAGATTTATTTTCGCAGGTAAACGAAAAAGATACTGTTGATAAGCTAGTTCTAAAAAACACACTTCCAGAGCCTGCTTTGTATAGTCAGGAAATACAAGCATTTCACCGTAATGACTGCCTTGTGGTAAACAATGGCTGGGTTGGTCATTTACAAAATGTTGACAAAGTTGACAAAACAGGTATATTCCATCCTTTGCAATTGACTTCTTCACAGAAAGCAAGAGCTGAAGCCTATATTGCTATAAGGGATACCTACATAGATCTTTATCAAAAGGAAGCAGAGAAACAAACCGAACATAACTCAGAAAGAGAAACCCTTAACTATTTGTATGATGCTTTTGTAAGAAAGTATGGTAACCTGAATAGTGCTGATAATATTAAGCTTATTAAAACGGATAGTGCGGGGAAAGAAGTACCGTATCTGGAACGTACAATTGGTGGAGTGATACATAAAGCCGATGTATTTAGTCATCCTGTTAGTTTTTCCATCTCTACACTGGCAACGGACAATCCAGAAGAAGCATTAGCAGCTTCATTAAACAAATACGGAACTGTAGATCTGGAATACATGTCTGAAATCAGCAGTATGTCTGCCGATGCTCTTAAAGAAGCCTTGAATGACCGTATTTATTACAATCCGTTAGCTAATGAATACGAAATAGCGGAACGTTGGATTGCAGGAAATGTGGTTGAAAAGGCACACGAACTTAGAAGCCATGTTGAAAATAATCCTGAGGATAAAGAAGCTGCACGAAGCTTAACTATATTGGAAGAATCCCGACCAAGAAGAATAGAGTTTGAAGAACTTGATTTTAATTTAGGTGAGCGATGGATACCGTCCGGAATCTACGCACGCTTTGCCTCACATCTTTTCGACACAGAAGTAAGAATACACTATTCAGATAGTTCAGATGATTTTTCCGTAACCTCTAAACAGGGCAATCAACATATTTGGGAAAAATATGCCGTAAAATCGGAAAGCAGAACATTTGATGGAATTGCGTTACTGAAACACGCTTTAGTAAACACGACACCCGATATTACTAAAAAAGTTACGATTGGAGATCAAGAGGTTAAAGTAAGGGATATGGAAGCCATACAAATGGCAAACAGTAAAATTGATGAAATAAGAACAGCCTTTACTGAATGGCTCCATGCTCAAAACGATGAGTTCAAAACACGACTTACAGATCAATATAATGATAAGTTCAATTGTTTTGTCCGCCCCAATTATGATGGAAGCCATCAGGATTTTCCTGGTCTGGATCGCAAGGCTTTGGGCATAAATGATCTTTATGGAAGTCAAAAGGATACCGTTTGGATGATTAAGCTGAATAACGGAGCCATCTGCGACCATGAAGTCGGTGCAGGAAAAACTTTAGTAATGTGTACAGCGGCACAGGAAATGAAACGACTGGGTTTGGCTCATAAGCCAATGATCATTGGTTTGAAAAGCAATGTTCATGAGATTGCAGAAGCCTATCGTACTGCATATCCGCATGCTAAAATCCTGTTTCCAGGGAAAGATGATTTTACACCTCAAAAACGCTTGCGAATCTTTGGCGATATAAAAAACAATGATTGGGATTGCGTGATATTGACGCATGATCAGTTTGGAATGATACCGCAATCGCCCGAAGTACAAAAGGAAATTCTTGAAATTGAACTGGATAATGTAGAACGAAATCTTGATGCTATGCAATCGCAAGGTGCTGAAGTAACAAGAGGTATGCTTGCAGGAGCTATCAAAAGGAAAGAAAACCTCGAAGTAAAACTTAAAACGCTGCAACACGATATTGAGAATAGAAAAGATGATATTGTAGATTTTAAAATGATGGGTATAGATCATCTGTTTATCGACGAAAGCCACCAGTTTAAGAACTTGATGTTTAATACCCGACATAGTCGTGTAGCAGGATTGGGAAATGTAGATGGTAGTCAGAAAGCCCTGAACTTATTGTTTGCTATACGTACTATTCAGGATCGTACCAATGCCGACATGGGAGCTACCTTTCTTTCGGGAACCACCATCAGTAACTCTTTAACGGAGTTGTATCTGTTATTCAAATATCTTAGACCAAGGGCATTAGAAAAACAAGGTATAAACTGTTTTGATGCATGGGCGGCTATTTATGCAAGAAAAACTACGGATTATGAATTTTCTGTAGCCAATAATATTGTGGCAAAGGAACGATTTCGTTATTTTATTAAAGTACCGGAGCTAGCTCAGTTCTATTCTGAAATTACAGATTATCGCACAGCAAAGGATATAGGGATTGACCGACCGGAGAAAAAGGAAATACTGTACAATATTCCACCTACACCAGACCAGGCAAAATTTATACAAAACCTGATGCAGTTTGCAAAATCCGGGGATGCTACCTTGCTTGGAAGACCGCCATTATCTAAAACGGAAGAAAAAGCAAAAATGCTCATTGCAACAGACTACGCACGTAAAATGTCGCTGGATATGCGTATGGTGAGTGGTGCTTATTATGATCATCCTGATAACAAGGCTTCGCACTGTGCCGATAATATCGCCAAATATTACCAAAAGTTTAATGCACAAAAAGGAACACAATTCGTTTTTTCTGATTTGGGGACCTACAAGTCCGGAGAGTGGAACGTGTATTCTGAAATCAAGAAAAAACTGGTAGAAACACATGGTATTCCTGCTCACGAAGTCCGTTTCATACAGGAAGCTAAAACAGATAATCAACGTAAGGAGCTGATTAAGGGAATGAATGAAGGTAAAATTCGGGTACTATTTGGCTCTACAAGTATGCTTGGAACAGGAGTCAACGCACAGAAGAGAGCTGTAGCTATACATCATTTAGATACACCCTGGAGACCTAGTGATCTTGCCCAAAGAGATGGTCGGGCAATTCGTAAAGGCAATGAAATAGCCAAGCATTTTGCCGATAATAAAGTGGATGTGGTCATCTATGCCGTAGAAAAATCACTGGACAGTTATAAGTTTAATCTATTGTTCAACAAACAACTATTCATAGACCAGCTAAAATCAAATAATCTCGGTAAGAGAACTATTGATGAAGGAAGTATGGATGAAAAGTCAGGAATGAATTTTTCTGAATACGTAGCAATTCTATCAGGAAATACTGACCTTTTAGACAAGGCGAAAGTAGAAAAGCAAATTGCAGGCTTGGAAAGTGAGAAACAGGCATTTAATAGGTCAAAATATAGTGCTAAATATAAACTTGAAGATTTCACAGCAGAGCTTAACAAAGCTCAGTCGCGACATGATCGTATGAGTCTTGATTGGAGTAATCTGCAACAACGTATTCAAAAGAACCAGGATGGTACGATTGTAAACGCTATTCAGCTCACAGGTCTTCCTGCTACTGCTACCATCAAGCAAATAGGTACTAACCTTAATGAATTAACAGATAAATCCCGAACAGGTGGAGATTATGAAGAAATCGGAAGTTTATATGGTTTTCAATTATTGGTAAAAACCGAAATGTCAGAAAAAGATGGAGTCGATATTCGAGTGAACCGTTTTTTTGTACAAGGCGAAGGAAATATAAAATATACATTCAATAATGGAATAATGGCGAAAGAGCCGGAAACTGCCTCAATGAATTTTTTGCGGGCACTGGAAAAACTACCATCCTATATCGCTAAAGAGCAAGAAAATATAACTGATTTTCAAAAAGATATTCCAATACTTCAGGGAGTAGTGGATGGTATATGGACAAAAGAATGTCGACTGAGCGAGCTTAAAACCGAACTTGCCGCAATCGACCGTAAGATTCAACTATCCATTACACCCCAATCAAATAAACAGGAAGATACTCAAAATGAGGCTAAGCTACCAGAATTAACTGCTTCAATGACAAAAAATATAAGTACTAAAAATACATTTTAGCGTAAATATAAATAAACTCTCACTTATCGTCCTGTTCATCCATTTTTTTGCTTAAAACATCTCTAAGAGAGTCTAGAAACTTGGTTTTGTTGATTTTCCTATTACGTAGTTCTAAATAAGTATGATAAAAATCACCGATATCTACATTAAACATTCTTGAAAACACTCTTGAGATCTGTTTGATATCAGCATGACCATAATCCAATACCCCCTGAGCTTGCAAGGCATAAATAAGTTCAACTAATGCAGCTTTACTTCCTGTCCAGTTCAAAGAATAGTGTGGACTTTTTGCACTTGAAATGTTTGAAAGCCCAAAAATTCTGTCTTCAATATATAGTTGGATAAGATCATTTGCTAAAATTTTTGCAACTTTATAATCATGGCTAGTACAGAATCTATGATCTGTCTCAAAATAATAACTATCTAAGCTTAGTTTGATATCATATTTCCCTCGCAAAAAATATTTATCATCTAGGTAAGTACTATTTGTTCTGTAATATTTGTAAAACTCAAGATTATTATCAAAATATAGCTTCAATTTTGTAATCTCATTTTTTAGATACTTTTTCGTTACCTTATCTCCACCATAAGGGATTTTAGCCTCAATCTTATAAATACCGTTGTAATAAATCAACTTAGCAACAAACTGCGGTTTTATCTTCTTAAAAAAGCAGATTTCTTCATTAGCATCTTTAAAACCCTTTTCAATGATAAACTCCTTTACCTCGTTGAGTTTTTTTTGTGCAATTTCAATTGCGTCTTCTGCAAGCAACATTGTTTTATCACATGATAAATCATTTAGGTGGTCATTTAGCTGCTGTAATTTTTCATAACAGTATTTTTTCATCTATTAAATTGTTGCGATTTTTGAGTTATGAAACTTAATATGATATTTATCCAATAGGCAATAGTCTACTAATGTTTTATACTCAACAGTTATTATCCTGTCTTAAAGACAGCAAATCATCTTCAAATTTTTTAGCATGTTCATATCCTATTTGATATATTTCATCCATATGTTTTGTGTCGAAAGTTGAAAACTTTCGAAGTTCTCCCGGCTGTATAAAGACGTCGCAGTAATTTGCTCCTTCTTTATCTATTTTTGAAGTAATTATTCGGATAATGCGGTCCATGATTTCACCATATCCCATATGTCCCCTTGCAATCTCAATAGAATTTACATCCACTCCAACACTCTTTCCGCATGTTGCATTTATGTGTTCAACAGGAAAATTATTTAGTATACCTCCATCGCATAATATAGTATCATTATGATAATTGACGGGGACAAAGACCATAGGGAAACAACATGAAGATTTAATTGCCAAACTTAGGCAGCCCTGATTGAACACCAACGACCGAGCATTACTCAAATCAGTAACAGAAACATATAATGGGACTTTGAGCTGCTCAAAACTGTTATGAGGGATATATTTGGTAATAATCCTTTCAAATATATCTGGACTGAACATTCCTCCATTACCTCGAAATAAATCTGTGTAATTGAAAAACTTTTCTGTTTTTGCAAATTTGAAAATCTCTGCAGGACTGTAGCCTTCCGCAATAAAGGCACCAATAAGTGCACCTGCGCTTGCACCTGAAATAGCATCAAATGAGATTCCTAACTCTTCCATACATTGGAGAACACCAAGGTGAGCTATTCCTCTAAACCCACCTCCTGAAAGTGTAATCCCAATTTTATTATTTACTATCATTATTCAATTCCCCTTCCTACTTATAGATTATAATTATTCGACATTATTAGTGTCTCTAGTCCGTAATTTTTGAGACTTTATCTGACTTAGGAATTACATTATAAATACCTTATACTCCCTGCTAGGTGTCGGTGGAACTAACATTGTTTTAACCCACGAGGGATCTAGCGCTTTGCCTTCACTGTCTAGGAAAGAGTTCGTAATTATTCTTGCCAAGTCTTCAGGATTGCCACCGATTAACGGCTTACCCTCAAAATAGAGCTCGTTATGTAGCTGAAAAAAAATATCTACAACCTGCTCCACAGAACAGTTGATCTTTATTTTTTTAGAATTTACTTTATCCATAATCTTTTATTTTTTGTTACTAAGAGCTTTTACTGACGTTCCGTCATCTTTTTTGATTGCTCAAATTCGTTCGAAAACCTAAAGCGATATTGGTACCACCAAGCTTACTGTCAAAGACATGAGAACGCCGTAGAGCATTGAAATGCTGTAATTCGATATACAATGCAAATTTTTTATTAACACGATATGATGCAAAACCACCCAATCTATAAGTCTCGTAAGCTTTTGTTTCCGAGCGCGTATTGATACTGGCAACACTTCCCTGAACCTCGGTAAAAGGGCTTGTGAGCCATAATAAACCAAACCCAGTAAAACCCCCAATTTCAATTCTGTCACCAATAACTGTATTTGATCCGATATCTACGAACGCACCGATTAAAGAGCGATTCCCCTTGTTTATAACGGAAAATCCATCGACTGATCTACTATTTGTAAAACTGTAAAGTGATATCTCATATACGGCTCTGAAGAATATACTCTTGTTGTACCGATATTGGAAGCCAGTCATCGTTCTTATACCAATATTACTATGCTTCATAAAATCTGAACGCGGGATGCTGAGTCCAAATGAAGTAGTAATCTCTATTTTATCTCTATAGCTGTTACTTATGGTGTCTTGAGAAAATACGTAGTTGCTAAAAAAAACAAAAAAGCAATTATTATACAACACCTATTATTAGATGGGATCATTTTCCCAATGATTTAAATTATTACATACAATCATTTGACATTTAAAATTTATATTACTAAGTCTATAATTTCGTCCAAATTTCACTATGCCAAATAAATCCCCATTTAAGCTTAAATGTCAAACTCTTTCCATCACCATCACTGATAATCCACATACTTTGATATTCTTTATCGTCGTTTAGGTCAATTGAAGTTCCTTTATATTCACCTTTTGATGTTTCAAGTATGTTCTTAGCCACTACTTTTCCATTATTTAACTTTTCTTTCTGTTTGGGAGCTTCTAATTGTTTGATATTAAAACCTTTTCCTACTTTGTAGACTTCGACTATCATTTTATCTTTTGAAAGCCACTTTCCTGTAAATTTATCTTCCTTATTCTGCCCATAAGCTGAGCAGATAAGAAATAGAAATGCTGTCAAAAATATTACTGTAAAATTTACGCTCTTTTGCATGTTTTCATTTTTATTGATTAGTGAACCATTTAAAATTTATTAATATACCTAGTTTTCTTTGGTGTTCTTACTGAATAAGTTCTTGAACCACTGCTTGATTTTACCCCAATATTCTTTTCCAAGAAGTGCAATAGCTGATACAAAAAATACCTCGCCGACAATAACCACCGTTGTTGTCACAATTGCCTTATTAGGGATATCAGTAAATGGTATTATGGGTGCACCAACCCAGCATATGAGCGTGATGCCAAAGAATATAAAACCAAGTGTCTTTTTAAAATTGCTTTTATCCATTGTTGTATAATTTATCTTCCGGTTTCTCTAAGATAGAGGTATCTAGCAACTAGAAATCCCGTGTATGCTTCTGTGTACTGATCTCTGCTCTGTTGTAATAGTGACTGGGCATCAATAAGATCGCTTAATATGCTTAGCCCATTCTGATATTGGTCTTTATTTATTCGCACATTTTCCTCAGCTGTCTCAATGGCCTGTTTGGCCAATAGTAACTTATTGTAATTTTCATTTAATTTGTTCCAATAACTTTGGAACATCACAAATAGCTTTTGATCAGTATCTTTTTTCTCGTATTCTGCCCTGTCTATCTGAGTTTGCTTTTTACGGAGATTGTAAGAACCGCCCCACCAGTCTGAAATGGGAAGGGTTAAAGTTGCATGAACCATAGTAGACGGATTTCTATTTTTAAAAATATCATTGTATTGGTAATATCCAGCTCCAACACCAAAGTATGGAAGCAATTTACCACGTTCTATTTTCTTTTCCAGTTGTTTAGCTTCAATGTTTTTACTTAGGAGCTTGTGCATATTCGTATTTGTTACGGCCTGGTTATGATCCACAAGGAGAGTAACGGGATTGGAAATATACTCTTGATCCTTGGTTTCTATTTCGAATTGACCACCATCTACATTCATTAACTGTGCAAGCTGAATTTTTAATAAACTGATACCGTTTTCTAGTTCTACACTAGCTGTCTTTATCTCGTTCTGTTTCAACTGTACCTGCAATAAATCGTTTCTATTTGTAACGCCTGCATCTACAGCAACTTTAACGTCGCTGAAAAGATTATCAGCTAGATTTTTCATTACATCAATAGTTTTGCGTTTCTCATATAGGGATACTAATGTCCAATAGTATTGTTCTACGTTTACTAGTAAATTCTTTTCAGCTTCCTGAGTCTGATATTTACTGACATCTTCGCCTAACTCTGCTAATTTATTTCCATAATAAATCTGTCCTCCTGTAAAAACGGGCTGTTCTAAAGATATACCTAGCATATAGCCATTTTTCCTGTCCCTTACATTGGGCATTCCCGGAAAACTTGAACCAAGCATGTTTATCATTTCTGCGGATTCTTTGCCAATCATTCCTTCTTTAAGATGATAACCTAATCCGAAGGCACTTACTTTTGGAAAATAATTGGTAAAAGCTTCCTTTTTAGTTAAAGATGCTTCCTCCATAGACAAACGATCAGCTTTTAGCGCATTGTTATTCTTTAACGTGAGTTCTTTGCACTGTTCCAGCGTATATGTAGTCTGTGCTGAAGCAGCACTTGTAGCCAAAAAAAGAAGGGCAAAAAATATATAGTGAAGAGATTTCATTATTTTACGATTTTAGTATCCTGTTTTCTGTAAACGAGCCAATAAGAAACAGGCAGGATTGTTAATATAAAGACCATGGAGAATAGTGCTCCGAAACAGATGATAGCTGCCATTGGTCCCCAGAGAGGGCTTCCAACAACCAACATCGTAATTACACCAACTGAAGCGGCTACCGAAGTCAATACAATTGGCCTCATCCTTCTTTTTCCAGCTTCCAATGCAGCTTCTTTTACTGTCATTTTCTCGTTTTTTCTAAGCTTATCAGCATAGTCAAAAAGGATAATACCATTCCTCATTACAATACCGATTAGACATACGAATCCCAGAACTGAAGTCATTCCGAATTCAAATCCGGTTACCCATATTCCAAATGCGGCACCGAAAAAACAGAGTACGGTTGATGCCAGCGTCAGGTTGGCCAGACTGATTTTCTTGTAGTGAAAAACAAGTACAAAATAGATGATGAATATGGCTATCAACAGAGCAATAAGCGTTTGCGGAACTGACTCTTCATTTGATTCTGAAACACCACCATATTTAACTTCAACATTCTTATAGTCATCTTTTTTAAGAAGGGAATCTACCAAGGTACTTACCTTAGGAAATATATCATTTGGATTTACATTTCGCTTAAGATCGGCAAGTACAGACATCGTATAAATGCCATTGCGTGTGTTTATCTGTCCATCTCTCCAAGCAGGCGAAACTTCGGCAACTTGATTCAACGGTACAGATACACCAGCCATGTTTGGCACATATATATCACCTAAACGATTAAGTTGCCTTAGGCTGTCTACTTCACCTCTCAACGTGATATTCATCTTGTAGTCATCCTCCCAAACATTTGTTATATCAAAGCCTTTATTAATCACACCAAGTTCCTGTGCCACAGAATTGTTAGAGATTCCCTGACGATTAGCAAGTTGTTGGTCTATATTTATCTGTACCGACGACGATGGATTTTCTGCATCGTTATGTACCCAAAGGAATTCATCCATTTTAGATAAATCACGGATCAGCTCTTTAGACATGGATTTCAATGTGGTTTCATCGGCACCTGTCAATCTTACTTCTATAGGATAGCGTACTACCTCATTATCTAGCTGCTTAAAGAAAACATAAGCTCTCGGGAAATGAAAGGCATATTTGTCTGCATATTCATTCAGTATTTCTTCTGTAGCTTTATTTGATTTGGTGTTAACAATAAATTGAGCGTAGTTTTTCGAAGGCATATTGGGTGAATAACCTGAATGGAAACGAGGGGAGCTTGCTCCGATAAAAGAAGTAATGGATAGTACCCTATCATCTTTTTTCAAGACTTTTTCCAGACTGTCAGCCACTTTTTCGGTTTGAACCAAAGAATTGCCCTGTGGAAGATAAATTTCTACTGCAAATAGATCACGTTCAGCAATAGGCATCATTCTCATCTTGGCATTTCCCAGCATTAACATAGCCAACACCACAGAAGTAATTAAGATAGATAGGGTTAATACCGGACGTTTAAAGAATACCGGAAGAAGCTTATCATAACCTGACTGAATTCGGTCAAGAAAACTTTTCTTGGTGTCTTCCTTATCTTTATGCAAACCTTTTTTTATCAGGATATACTGCATAAAAGGAATGATAAACAAGGCTACTGCAAGAGAAACAAAGAGTGTGATTGTAAGCGTCCACGGGTAAGAAAACATAAAGTCTTTATTCGGTCCTTTCAGTGTGATAAGAAAGGGGAAGAACGTAACGCTAATGATAAGTGTTGCAGAAACCAGAGATTTGAAATACTCTCCCGCACCTGCAATTGATGCATGCCAGCGGGACATGCCCTCATCAAGATGCTCAATGTAGCTATCTACTATAACGATACAGTCATCTACGATAAGACCGAGTACAACTATGAGTGCTGCAAACGTAACAACATTTAATTCGAAACCTGCTGCATACATAATTCCCAATGAGATAAAAATCGTAATGGGAATAGAAGTAGCTGCTACTGCTGCAACACGTACGGGCATAAAAAATACAGTAACAAGTACAACCGAGATTATGGCTATAAGCATCTCGATCAGAAACTCATCGACTGATTTTTGTACAACTTTTGATTGATCGACAATGGTACTGATTTTAACATCGGAAGGAAGTTTGGCTCCTTCCTCTAAAAGGATGGAGTTTAATTCCTTTCCGAAACGGGTAATATCATTCCCTGTCTGTATTTCGACAGACATCAACAAGCACTTTTTTCCGTTATTCTTGATAAAATTATCTGGTGTAGGATATTCTCTCACAATATTCGCTACATCCTTTAACCGAAGTATATCCGTTTGTCCATCACCCCTGATAATTTGATTGGCAATGTTCTGTTCGGTCTGATTCGCAGTATTTAGATAGATTGGGACTGACATATCTCCGTTATCTATATCACCTGCATACCCTTTCAGTCCTTGTGTATAGAGTACTTCTCCGATTTCCTGAACCTGAATGCCATTTTTTGCCATTTTTCCTTTATCTAGATAGATGGCTATCCTTTCTTTCTGCTCTCCTGATTTTGTCAACTTTGAAACTTCGGGTACCTGTCTTAGTCTCGATTCTATTTTCTCCAAATAGCCTTCAAGCTGTCGGTAAGTTTTACTTTCGGACTCGACTGAAAACAGTAAAGCTGAAGTTTCACCGAACTCTGAATCTACTACCAGCGCCAATACCTCGGGAGGCAGTTCCTGTTTAAGTTCATTTAAGCCGTGTCTTATTTTTGCCCATACCTCATCCTTGTTTTTTACATAATCATTCAAGGTAATGTAAACGTAAACAATACCGTCTTTAGACTGTGAATAGGTAGCCTTTCTTTTTACTTCTTTATATTTGAAAAGATGTTCTTCCAAAGGTTTGGTCAGTTGTTTTGCGACCTGTTCTGAATTAGCTCCGGGGTATATTCCCGCAATAATCCCCTGATTTATATTTACAGTTGGATATTCCTGTTTGGGCATATAGAGAAGCCCACCAATTCCCGCTAGTAGAAGTAACGCCGTTACTAAAAAGACAACTTTATGGTAACGCATAGCCCATGCTACTGCTTTAATATTATTTGCCATTTCTTATAGTTCAAGTTTTTAGTTAACGATAACTTTAGATCCTTCAAAGATTTTTTGAAAACCTTCGGTAACAATCCGGTCTCCTTCTCCAATACCTTCTAAGACAACCACGCCATCTGAAGTCAGTTCTCCTATTTTCACTGTTTGTTTTGACACAGTATTGTCTTTACTGACCTTCCACACATACCGTTCATTCCTTGCAGAAATTTGAATTACAGAAATTGGAAGTGAATAGCCTGTCAAGTTATCCGATTTAAATGTAATGTTACAGTCCATCCCCGGAAGCAGTTCGTCGCTGCCATTTAGAATATCTACCTTAACCGTATATGCTCTGGAATATGGATTGGCCACAACTCCCTTCTCGATAATTTTTCCGGTATAAGTCTTATCCAGTGTCTTTAAGTAGATATTTGCATCATCACCGATTTTCAACTCTTTTATATCATTCTCGGGAACAGAAACTTTAACCCGTATTTTTTCTACTTTAAGTACTGTAAAAACCGGCATACCAGCAGCTACATTTGCACCCAGATCAATACCCTTGGTCCCGATTACTCCACTGTAAGGGGCATAGAGGTTACAGTCTTCTACATCCTTTAGAGCAAGAGACTCTGCAGCTTCTGCCTGTTCAAGAATAGATTGAGCTTCAATAATCTTGATCTCAGGTAAACTCTTGTTATCATAAATAATCTTAAGTCTCTGATAGGCATCCTTAGCTTGCTTTTTCTGGGACTTTGCTACCTCATAAGCCTTTTGGTAACGGCCTTTATCCAAAGTTGCTAAGAGTTGACCTGCATTGACCTTACTTCCTTCGGAAACAAGTATCTGCTTTACATTTCCAGCAACCTGAAAACTTAGCTGGGTCTGCGCAGACTCTTCGACGGAACCGATATACTTTCTCTGTCCGTCAATATCATTCAGTGCAATCAATACTGCCTTTACTGGAATCTGCTGTTCATTTTGGATTTCCTTTTCTTTGTTCTTACAGCTTGTAATGAGAAAAAGGATAAAAGAGGCGATTGCTAAATAGTTTCTAATTTTCATACCGATTAATTCAATATTTTAACATTGCAAAGTTCCGTTCTACAGCATATATTAAAAAGGTCACACATTCCTAATTTATAGTCAGATGGTACTATTTTTGGAATAATAGACGGATAAATTGAAAAAAATGGTTTATTTGTCTTAAAAGATAATGTGATGATGAAACAAAAAACTATTTACACCTTGGAAGTTTCACACCTGAATTTGGCGGATGATAATCTGAGGAACGATTTTGCGATATCAGATACAAGTGAAGATATTATTGGAATAACGCTCGAACATCCGGTAAAGATTAATTCCTTACTTGTTGGTATATGTATAAAAGGGAACGGTAATATGAAAGTCAACTTAAAATCTGTTCCGCTATCTGAAAGAGACGTCATAGCACTCTCTCCCGGCACTATCATCCAATATGTGCCAGAAGAAATAAGCAGTGATTTTATGATGAAATATATGTCAATATCTCTTGAGTTCGTCGCTGCTTTCGATGCTTCATATCTCTATCCCGATGCAAGACAGACGTCTTATTTTAAAGCCGATATTGAAGAATATAATATATTATTAAAGCTTTATGATAATCTGCTTGAAAAATATAATCGGAAAGATAATTTGTTCAGAAGACAGATCATACAGCATTCATTATTGTCAGGCATGTACGAGTTTGCGCTGATTGAAAAAAACCATACATATTTAAATACCGAAGGCCTGACAAAAAAGGAAAAACTAGTTTGGGAGTTCTATCAGCTCTTATTTAAACACTACAAGAATGAAAAAGACACATTGTTCTATGCCGAAAAGCTATTATTATCGACCAAATACTTATCGACGATCATAAAACAACAGACAGGAAAGACGGTCAACGAATGGGTCTTTGAATATATTATAGCGGAAGCAAAGGCTCTTATTAAATCTTCAAAAATTACCATTAAAGAATTGGCAGAACATTTTAACTATGCTGATGCCACATCATTTGGTAAATTCTTCAAAAAACAAGTAGGTATGACACCAAATGAATACAGAAAAAATTAATAAGGCTAATAGAAGGATATTAATAAAATGATAGTTGCCCCCCCAAATTGTGTTTTTAGTGGTCTATTACTATAGATAACCTAATTAAAAGAAAATGGAAAAAAAATGTATGATTATCGTGACAATTTTGCTTTTAGTAGTAATGGCTACTCCAATAAAAGCAATTGGGCAAATTGTTGTTGAGGAACAGTCAACTACTTACCTCTATAATGCAATAAAATCTGAAACAGATCCAATTAGCATTGAAAAAATGCTTGTTCAAATGGAAAAGCAGTCTGCATCGGAACCAAGAGATGCCATGATATTAGATGCTGGCCGATACATAGCCGCTAAAGCTTATGCCCACGCAGGAGATGCTCAGAAGGCAAACTACTGGATGAATAAGATTAATAATAAAAGTTGGAAGACAAGCAGTTTATCTACAGTTACTCGAGCTCTTATCGAAGCTGGGATGCTGAATGATGCTGAAGAACTTGTAAAGCCTTTTTTGGGTCAAACTGGATCAAACAACTTTCACTACGGTTTGATTCTCTATAAACGTAAGGAGTTTAAAGCTGCATTGGAGTATCTAAAGCCTAATAATGAAGACAAGTCTGATTTTTTAAGTGCAGATGCTGAAATTTATCCTTTCGCACTGATCGAAGCTGATAAACAGCTGGATGCTTTCAATGAAGTTAATAGATTACTGAAAATTTCGGCAAATAGAAGTGATAGATTCAAAGATGCTTCAAGAAAGTTATTTCAAAATAAATATGGTGACGAGATACGCTATGAATTTCTGCTCGATTCTATGGAAACTGTGGACCATAATAGCACATTGACAAAAATAGCAAAAATGGAGACTAACCAATTGGCTCCAGATTTTGAACTTAAAGATTTAAACGGAAAAAGCGTTTCGTTAAAAAGTCTAAAGGGTAAAATCGTTATCTTAGACTTTTGGGCTACTTGGTGCCAGCCTTGCATAGCCTCTTTCCCGGGTATGCAGAAGGCCGTAGATTACTACAAAAACGATGATAGCGTTGTTTTTATGTTTATTCATACCCAAGAAAAAAGCCCAAATGCTGCTGATGATGCTAAAAAGATGCTAATTGCAAGGGGAAACCGATTTGATGTTTACATGGATTTAAAGGACGAGGTTCTTGGAAAAAGCCCTGTTTCAGCTGCCTATAAAATTTCTGGACTTCCTGCTAAATTCTTTATTGACAAGAATGGTTTTATACGTTACAAAAACGTTGGTTATATAGGTGTGGATGAAGCTATACCTGAAATCAAAACCATTGTGGATAAATTAAAAGCGGAATAAGCAACACACAATTCACGCTGATATAGCGAAGTTAATGGGATTGAAATCGACAAAGATGTTCAATTGTTATTAGCATGTACGTATGACACCAAATTAATGTAAGTATTTCTAGTGATCAAATGTGTATAGGGTCTTGTATGCAATGTCTTTAAGTCAGAATCATTTTTAATAGGTCCTATTTAATTTTCAATAATACCAATAGAATTTTCACTTAATTAATCACCACTATCTATAAACAGTATGAGAATTTTAATTATAGAAGATGAAGACTTAAATGCTCGTCGCCTAAAAAGATTGTTAGAAGAATTGGAACCTAACTGTGAAATTTTGCAAATAATTGATACAGTTAAGGATGCAGTTTCCTGGTTAAATTTAAACAATTCACCAGATTTAATTACAATGGATATATGTTTGGCTGATGGGGTTAGTTTTTCCATATTCGATCAGTCAATTATTAAATGCCCGATAATATTTACAACTGCCTATGATGAATATACTTTTAGAGCATTTAGTAATAATAGTGTAAGTATAGAATACTTAATGAAACCCATTCAGAAGGACGAACTTGCTGCTAGCTTAAATAAAATTAAACTATACCTCGGAAAGGAGGATTTATTCCCTGTTTTTAATTCGAGAAATCTAAGAGGGGATTATAAATAATCACTTTGTGTATCGTAATTTTTTGCCTGATTGAAGTTGTTAAATATTTTAAAATATACCTCTTTTGTGTTCAGTATAAAAAAGTTTCTATTTTTTACAGATTTTGTATTTCCATCAGTCATAAAAATGAGGAATCACAAAAGAAATAGATTCGTCTAATGTCAAACCGTTTTCTATTAAAAAGGGAAAGAACAAAGTCATATAATAAAAATTTAAAAGCTACAGTAAATACCTCTATTTACTGTAGCTTGTTCTAAACAGAATAGTGCATCAATGATTCTAATAATTATTTATTCAGTATTATTAAAAGGTTGAAAAAAAGCTTAGTGAGCATTAACACTACTAAGAGAAGTGTAGTTTATCTATAGGTCTTTAAGTAAGTGCGTTAAATTAGAATCATTCTTGATTCGATCTATTTCATTTGCAATAATACCTATAACATCTTTCTTTACCTGCTTGTAATTAGCTTCAATTTGTTCTTTCATATTATCAGCTCCATGTGAATCGTTAAAAGATAAAATCTCTGGTATTTTTTTAAAAGCTTTGGTTTCGGCAGCAACTTTGTCGTTATCTACTACAATTTCAGAATGAAAAATCTTCTGTTCAATACGTTCGTCAAAATTGTCGGAAACAGCTCCCACGAACATTCCTTGTGTAAGTGTAGAAATCTTAGATGCAGGTATTAAGCTATCTAACTGTGTGGATATTGAAGTAGATTTATCATTCCTGTTAATTGTCAAGCTTTGACGTTTTTGCAACACTTTCCCGAAACGTTCCGAAAGATTTTTAGCAGTTTCTCCCACTACCTGACCACTAAAAATGTTACCGACAGTGTTCTGAATTACTTTAGCTTCTTTATCTCCATAATCACGGATTAATTGAGAATAGTCTTGAAAGCCTAAACATACTGCCACTTTATTACTTCTGGCCGTTGCAATCAGGTTATCCAATCCTCGAAAATAAATTGTCGGTAACTCATCGATGATGACAGAACTCTTTAACTGTCCTTTTTTATTAATGAGTTTCACAATTCTTGAATTATATAAACCCAATGCCGCTGAGTAAATATTTTGACGGTCTGGATTATTACCTACACATAAAATCTTAGGCTCCTTCGGATTGTTGATATCCAGAGAAAAGTCGTCACCGGTCATTACCCAATATAATTGTGGAGAAATCATTCTTGATAATGGGATTTTAGCAGAAGCAATCTGTCCTTGCAGTTGGTCTTGTGCTCCGCCCTGCCAAGCATCCATAAAGGGCGATAAATAATTTTCCAAATCAGGATAAGACGTCAGAATAGTGAATACATCAGAGTATTTTTTATTCAGTAATTCAATAGCGTGTGGAAAAGTGCAGTATTTGCCGCTGTCATAGATTTTCAGAAACCAGATGATTGCTGCCAGCAAAATAATTGGTGATTCAACGAAAAAATCCCCTTGCTTCTGGATCCAGCTTCTATTAAGATTCAACATAATCGTGTAAGCAGCTTCATAAGCATCAGAGATATCCGTCATAAAAACCGGGTTAAGTGGATTGCAACGATGACTTTTACGAGGATCATCAAAATTAATAACATAAAATTGAGGCTGTACCTTGTATTTATCTCGGTGTTTTAGTAAATGGTTATATGCAATAGTAGAAAGGTCGTCAAATTTAAAATCATAGATATACATTGAAAACCCTTTTTCTATATGCTGTCTAATATAATTATTTACAACTGCGTATGATTTGCCTGAACCTGGCGTGCCTAATACAATTGTTGCCCTGAAAGGATTCACTACGTTAATCCAGCCTTCATTCCACTTTCCCTTGTAATAAAATTTAGTAGGTAAGTTTACAGAATATTCGTTTTTCATCAGTTTGGTTTCTTGCTGAAAACTCTCATTCTCATTATTAAATACATCATCCATTAAATTCGTGCGGAGCAATCTGGTAATCCAGACACCCGCCTTCATCAAAGAAATGTAACCTAATGCTGTAGTAAAAATGTAGAGAGATGTACCTATAAAGGGAGACAGTTTTAGTAAAGGTGTATTGAGAAAAAACAGAATAAAACCAATTACCAAGGCGGTGTTTATTTTTGTCCATGTTATTTTTTCGTTCTTTACACCTTTGGTTCCAAGACAGCTTAATGCCAGCAATACCAATGCGAAAATTTTGGTGTAAAGGTTGTGAGCAAAAAGCCCCGCCGTTCGGTTAAAGTTGGCTAATATTTTGCCTATTATTTCTAATGTCCAGCCACGCTCCAAAAAGAAACCAAAGCAGAACCAGTAAAAGTGCATCAGTACAATGATGATACTGACCGCACGCATGAAAGCCATAATCTTGGCTAAACCTCTTAAATCGTCTTCTCCTTGCATAATTTGTAATGATTAAAATGACAGAGAGTGAATTTAGAGTCTGTTCGGGTTGGTTTTGGATAAACGGTAACCGATGGCGTTCGGTGGCATTGTTTGGTTTGATGTTTCTATTTACCTCTTTTTCGTTTCCTTTTCTTCTTCATTCTATTGGCAAATTCTTGTTCCTCGTAATCTTCGTCCTGTACATCGGGAAGCAGACTGCCCAACCCCTCTATCAGATCAGGCTCATTATAGGCAGGTTGTTCCTTGTTCAGAAAATCAAAAAGCTCGTGTGGTGTTTCGGACTCTTCCTTAGTATTATTCTGGGATGAGCGGCTTGAATGTGTTGTATTGTCATTTGTGGTTTGCTTCCTATTTTCTATTGCCTGTTCATCCCACCATTTATTAAATACATTAGCAGATAGATTTTTACCCAATTGCGAGCCGTTCCATACGGTACGGCTTTCGTGGTCTATAAAAGTCATTCCATAAATACGACCTTCATCATTCCTGCGGACAACGGTATTAATGCCCTGCTCCAATAGCTGCTTCTTAAAATCTGTTTCATTATTGGATGTATGCATACCAGCTTCAATAGTATTTTTAAGCACCTCTTTTGCAGGGTTGGTTTTCATATTTTCCTTTGATTTTTCAAAGTGTTTTTCAAGCTGGGTCATTCCTGCTTCTTTGCCAAACAGTGAAGACTTGAACGGATTACTTGCCTTTTGTCCATACTCATTTAAAGCAAAATACACTAAACCCTGTTTTGGTTGACCGTGTAATTCACCTTTAACTTCTTCGGAAGTTATATTAAAAAGAGAAAGTAAAGCGTTGTAAGCTCCTAGACTTTGGTACTGATAATATTTGGGCAAGTGGCGGGTAACGGATGCTATTTGGCTTTTTATATCTCCTTTGGTATAATCCACGGATTTAAAAATTCGGTCACTATTTGACTGGTATTGCTCTGTAGCGGGCTTCAAATCATATTGCTGTTCCAATTTCCTGCATACAGCCATTGAACGTGGATGATCATAACTGTCCGGTATTTTTGCACCGTTGAGTTGCACGCAGGTGGTTACGATATGTATATGGGTGCGTTCAATATCGGTATGCTTGAATACCACATACGGCTGATTGCCATAACCCATTTCTTGCATGTATTGCTCCGCTATATTTCTGAACTGCTCATCACTAACCTTATCCGCAGGGTCAGGATTCAGCGAAATGTGACGAACAGGCTTTTCTGTTTTGTTATTTGCCAGCAAATAAGGCTCGAAATAGCGGTTGAGAAAAGCGGTAGTGTAGTTGTCGTTCAGCACTTCGGGTATCTTATTCGTGAGCAAAACATGTCCATTTTCCTCGTGCACTTTAAGCAGATTGTAAGAAATTGCTCCGATCATGTTCGCACCTTTTCCAATTTTTGCTATCATTTTTCTTCGCTTTTGTATAGGTATTTTGTTTCAAACTCCTGCGTTAATTGGATAACTTGTTGACATAATGTCGCCATTTCTGCGGTTTGCTTTTCCAATTTAAAGAGATAAGCAGCGGCTTTCTTCTCTGAAAAATTGCGATAAAGTATCTTCACTATCTGGTTATAATTTATACCAACTGCTCTAAACTGGCTGTATAATTTGGTCAGTTGTGCATGGTAATCCATAGCAGCTACATCAATTTTAACCGTCTTAATCTCCCGTTGTAGTAAAAGAGAAATAATAAATTTTGCTTTGTTGCTTATACCTGACGCTTCAAAAAGCGACAGGAGTTTCGCATTCTCTTCGTCATTCAGACGAAAAACATGGCGGTGCGTGCTTGGGTTTAGCTTTGGCTTACGTCCGCCTTTGTTCTGTTTGTTGTTACTGTTCTCATTCATCACAAATCCATTTTAAAATTTTATAAAACCCCGACTTTGGAGGGTGTTTTTCGGCTCCCGGCAGGGCAAGTTGTTTTGGGGCACGAAATACGTTTCGAGTGCCTCAAAACATAACTTGCTCTATTCTGGTGAATAGAAAATCCGCCCTGCGGGACGGATTCTATTTAGTGGAAAAAGCAGCTTCATGCTGCTTCTTATTTTACCTTTCTTGATGGAATAGCATTCTATCAAACCGTCAGAAAAACCCCCTTTGCAAAGTAAAGGTTGATTTTATAAACTATTGATATATAGAATACTGCCAAAGTATTCCGTTAAAAGCCAAAGTGTACAACGCTTTAAAAACCACCTCTATTAATCGCTTTCTTTGTTTCAAGGTTCTACAGAAAGCTTTGAAAAAAACAGTAAAGAAAAAAGTAAAAAAAGAGATATGTATCTGTGCAAATCCTGTAAAAAATAAAAGCATAAAGTTTTAAAAATATAAAAACGCTAAAACGTAAAAGCGGTAAATAAGAAAAGCAGAAAAGAAAGTTTAACTGAAGTAAAGCATATTTCTACCTGCAAAACTTCACGGATTGAAATTTTACAATCAGGTTTCATGTGAATGAAAAAGGGAAAAACGACAAGCAATTACGCAAAAGGTAAAAAAGAAATATTAGAACAAAGAAAGGTACAAATGAAGGTTTTTGTTTGCCTGTACCGATTTAAAGAAAAGCATCAATAAATTTTTAAATAATGGAAACGACAAAGAAAACTTTAAAAATCAGCTTCTACACACAAAAGGGAGGTGTAGGCAAATCAACGATCACTACGCTGTTGGCTAGTGTGCTGCACTACCGTTTAGGTTACAACGTACTAGTAATGGATTGCGACTTTCCGCAACACAGTTTAACCAATATGCGTGCGAGGGATTTAAAAACGGTCATGGAAAATGACTATCACAAGAAAGCTGCTATGAAGCAGTTTCAGACTATCAATAAGAAGGCCTACACCATCGTCAAGAGCAAAGCGGAAAACGCATTGGAAAACGCATTTGAGCAGACAGAAAAATCGAAGGTAGAGCCGGATATTATCTTTTTCGACCTTCCTGGAACTGCAAATACAAAGGGAGTATTATCGACTTTAAAAACGATGGATTTTGTGTTTTCACCGATTACGGCAGATCGACTGGTGGTAGAAAGTACATTGGGCTTTACCAAGGCCTTTCTTCACTTACCAGAAACAGAAACCGGAAACAAAGATCTGGCAATATGGTTGTTTTGGAATCAAGTAGATGGTAGGGAAAAAACAGGTTTGTACGACGCATATCAAAATGTCATAGAGGAGTTGGGATTGCCAATTATGGAAACTCGCATTATGGACAGCAAGCGTTTCCGAAAAGAAACAGACGATACAGGAAATTATGTATTCCGTTCCAGTCTGCTCCCTGCCGAACCGCAATTGCTGAAAACCACCCGCATGGATGCTTTTGTGCAGGAATTTTTAAAAATTATTCACCTGTAAAACCGATGATGTATGGCAACAGATAACAAACGAAAAGACTTTGAGAAACCGGATGTTGATGAGGAATACCTGATGAACATCATGAGCGGTGACCAGCCTGTCCCTGACAAACCAATTCCCAAATCACAAGAGGAAATAAAAGAAAGCAAACCACGTGAGCGATCTCGTTCGACTTCTACCAAAAAAGTAGATTATGAAGAAACCTTTTTAGTCAATCGCTTTCCGTCAGGGCGTAACGGTAAAGTAGTCTATATCCGTCCTGAATATCATGAAAGATTAATCCGCATTGTTCAACTCACACGGGAAGATAAAACTACTCTTTATTCATATATAGATAGTATTCTTGAACATCATTTCAAGGAATTTGGTGATGATATTACCGACTATTTCAATGAAAGATATAAACCTATTATATAATAGTTTCATTATGAAAAATACAAAACAAAAAAAGAAAGCAACATTAAGAATAGATCAGTACAAAACTGAATTTCTTCAGTCGAAAGGCGTTAAGGCAAGAGATAGCAAAACAGCCTATATCAGTACAGAGTTTCACGAAAAGTTATCGCTTATCGTCTTTATGATGGGTGGAGGTAAACTGACTATTACTGATTACCTACACAATGTGCTGAAATACCATTTTGAGGATTTCGGAGAGGAACTCACAGCCATTTATAACGCAATCGACAAACCTAAATTATAGCTATGGAAACAGCAATTCTTATATCCCTATTAATTGTCATTGTCCTGCTGTTGCAGGACAAGGTGGTTATCAAAAGAAATCCAAAACAGGAGAAGCAAATTCCTAGTCAAAAGCGAGAATTTTTAGATATTATGGGAAAACCCAAGCCGATTGAACGCCTTTCTCCGCCAAAGAATACCACTAAAGGACAACTTGAAGATAAAGAGGAAAAACCTGATAATTTTGAAGAAGAAAGATCCCTAAAAGGGTTTGCTAAAGAAATTCCGCAGGAAGAGCTAGATGAAGTTTTTAATACCGAACCTGATTTGGAGGAAGAGGAAGAAGAATGGAACGGGTATGGAACTTATGAGGAAGAAAACGGTTTTGCCACAGGGGTTACCTTTGAAGAACTAAGTACCGTGGGGATGTTGCTCCAAAAAGAGAAATTGGAAACAGCTCAGAAGGAAACAGCGGTGGGAATAGTTCAGAAAATACAGGGAACCGATCTTTTTAGTCTACTGGAAAACTCAATGGAGGGTGCTGCACAGAAAATTGCAGCGTTGTTGGACAGTGGTGTTCCCGGTAAAGAAATGGACTCTGGTTCTTCCAATTTGCGGAAAAATAATATTAATGATTTTGACATTGGGGAGTTTGTATAGACTCTCCTTTGTGTTTTAAAACGTTAAGGTATGGAAAAAGAACTGAAAGAATTTGATATCCACGGAACAGTGTTTCTTGTGGATGTGAATAAATTAGAACTGAGAGAAAAAGAAGATGAAACGAATATTATTCGGTTTGATGAAATGGAATATTTAGGAAATGGATATCGTTTTGATTACGACGTTGAAAAGAATAGACTTTCATCGGGATGGGGAAATCACGAAGTAACCGTCACTATTCCCGAATTCTCCGTATTAGATCCTATTGGGATGGGGAATAAATATAAGCTATCATTAGATGTCATAAAGAAAAGGAACGACTATGATATCATGGTTGACCCCGTTGCTTATGACCTGCGTGTGAACAAAGGAATGCTGCCCACCATTGATATTGAAGGACACACTTTCTATGTAGATATAAGAATGGATAAACTTAGACCAAAAGATGACTTCCTCTCTAATGGAATTGCTTTTTCACACATAGAAGACTATTTTAATGATAGCTCTGGAACATATCTTATTCCCTACAATCCTAAGACAAGAGAAATGGGCGAAATTGACTATGAAAATATTACAGAAATTCCAAAAAATCTTGTTGTAATAGAATTTCCAAACGAGTTAAAACTGGATCCTATCGGATGGAATAGGCAACACGGATTTGATCTGAAAGATGGGTTAATGGAAGTAGGATTGCAAATGAGTTTTACAGCAAAAAAAGGAAAATGGGAAGACATTTATGTGCCTCAAAAAATCAAAGAGAATTTAGATAAAATTAAAAAAGAAAATAAGAACTCGAATACTCCTTATAATTCAGAAAGGAAAAAGGGTAGAAAAATGTGAGAATATTGTAAAAAGAACGAAACGTCAGCCATCAAAAGGCTGGCGTTTTTTTATACTCAATTTTCATACGAAAAGCCTTTGAAAGCCAAGTTATTCCACTGAACGACACTTTTTAAGAGTGCTTTGTTTTACGTCGCACATTTGTTCCGAAAGCCTGCAAGGTGCAGGAAATCGTAACAAATTAATTCGTTTTAAAGATGAAAAAACAAAGAAAAAAAGTGCTGCTGACAGGTGCGGCTTTGCTGTCAGCATTTGGGGTATTTGCACAGGGAAACGGTTCTGCGGGAATCAACGAAGCCACGCAAATGGTAACCTCTTATTTCGATCCCGCCACACAACTTATTTACGCCATTGGTGCCGTGGTCGGGTTAATCGGAGGTGTTAAAGTGTACAATAAATTCAGTAGTGGTGATCCTGATACAAGCAAGACTGCGGCATCATGGTTTGGAGCTTGTATCTTTTTGATCGTTGCTGCAACTATTCTTCGTTCATTCTTCCTTTAATCCTTTGCCTTATGAGTAAATACAATATTAATAAAGGCATTGGACGTACAGTCGAGTTCAAAGGATTGAAAGCACAGTATCTGTTCATTTTTGCAGGTGGCTTACTGGGTATGCTTGTTCTGGTGATGATACTGTATATGGCAGGCGTAAGTTCTTATGTGTGTCTATTTATTGGAGTTGGAGGAGGCTCTCTTATTGTCTGGCAGACATTCTCTCTGAACCAGAAGTATGGTGAATACGGATTAATGAAAGTGGGTGCCAATAAGAGGCATCCACGTTATATCATCTGCCGGAAACCCGTACATCGCTATTTAAAATTCACCTCTAAATCTGTCGGCTTATGAGAAATGTAGCAAAAGCCACTACGTTGGAAAGCAAGTTCCCATTATTGGCTGTGGAAAACAACTGCATCATCTCTAAAGATGCAGACATTACGGCTTGCTTTCGGGTACATTTGCCCGAACTGTTTACGGTTGCTTCCGTAGAATACGAAGCTATACATTCCGCATGGCACAAGGCGATCAAAACTTTACCGGATTTTACAGTCGTTCACAAACAAGATTGGTATATCAAAGAAAATTACGCTCCTGATATTGCAAAAGAAGATCAAAGCTTTTTAGCAAAATCGTATCAACAGCATTTTAACGAGCGTCCTTTTCTGAATCATTATTGTTACTTGTTTCTTACCAAGACCACTAAAGAACGTATGCGTATGCAAAGCAACTTTAGTTCACTTTGCAAGGGTGTGCTTATCCCTAAAGAAATAAGGGATAAGGAAATCATTCATCGCTTTATGGAAGCTGTGGCACAGTTTGAAAGGATAGTGAATGATAGCGATTTTGTAAAACTGGAACGTCTGAGCGAAGAGGATATCGTCGGAACGAGTGGCAAGCAAGGATTGCTGGAACAGTACCTCACCTTGTCAAGAGATGAGGGAAGGCCTTTACAGGACATTGCTTTGGGGTCTGAAGAAGTTCGTATAGGGAACAAAAGATTATGTTTACATACCTTATCTGATACGGATGATCTACCGGGAACAGTATCTGCTGATACGCGTTACGAAAAATTATCTACAGACCGAAGTGACTGTTTGTTGTCGTTCGCTTCTCCCGTTGGACTACTGTTAAGTTGTAATCACATCTATAATCAATACCTTTTCTTAGATAACAGCGAAGCAAACCTCCAAAAGTTCGAAAAGTCTGCAAGGAATATGCATTCACTGGCAAGGTATAGCCGTGCCAACCAGATTAACAAAGAATGGATAGAACGCTATCTCAATGAGGCTCATTCACATGGTCTGTCTTCCATTCGTGCACATTTCAATGTACTGGCATGGTCTGAGGATCCGATCGAACTAAAACAGATTAAGAATGATACCGGTAGTGCTCTGGCTTTGATGGAATGCAAACCAAGACACAATACTACTGATGTAGCAACTTTGTACTGGGCAGGAATGCCGGGCAATGCCGGGGATTTTCCTTCTGAAGAAAGTTTCTACACCTTCATAGAACCCGCGTTGTGTTTCTTCACAGAAGAAACAAATTACCAAAGTTCACCATCACCGTTCGGTATCAAGATGGCAGACAGGTTAACGGGAAAGCCAATCCATTTGGATATATCGGACTTGCCTATGAAAAAAGGTATCGTCACGAACAGAAACAAATTCATTTTGGGACCTTCAGGTTCGGGAAAATCTTTTTTTACAAACCACATGGTTCGTCAATACTATGAACAGGGGGCACATGTGCTGTTGGTTGACACAGGTAATTCCTATCAGGGATTATGTGAGCTGATCTATGGAAAAACCAAAGGTGAAGACGGTGTTTATTTCACTTATACCGAAGATAATCCTATTTCATTCAATCCATTCTTTACAGACGATGGCATATTCGATATTGAGAAGAGAGAAAGTATCAAAACCCTGATACTAACCTTATGGAAACGAGATGATGAGCCACCGACAAGAGCAGAAGAAGTAGCCTTGTCTAATGCGGTAAGCGGTTATATAGAGCGTATTAAGATCAATGATGAATATCCATCCTTTAATGGTTTTTACGAATATGTACAGAGAGACTACCGCAAAGTATTAGAAGAAAAGCAGGTTCGGGAAAAAGACTTTGACATAGCCAATTTCCTAAATGTTCTGGAACCTTACTACAAGGGAGGTGAATATGATTATCTGCTTAACTCAGACAAACAACTTGACTTGCTGACTAAACGCTTTATCGTATTTGAGATTGATGCTATAAAGGATCACAAAATTCTCTTTCCTATTGTCACGATTATCATCATGGAGGTTTTCATCAATAAGATGAGAAGGTTGAAAGGTATCCGTAAGCTCATCTTAATTGAAGAAGCTTGGAAGGCAATTGCAAAGGAAGGTATGGCTGAGTACATAAAGTATTTGTTTAAAACAGTCAGAAAGTTCTTTGGAGAGGCAATTGTAGTAACGCAGGAAGTGGACGACATCATCCAATCACCTATTGTGAAAGAATCCATTATCAATAATAGTGATTGTAAAATACTGCTCGATCAGCGAAAGTATATGAATAAATTTCATGACATCCAGGCGATGCTCGGGCTCACTGAAAAAGAAAAATCTCAGATCCTTTCTATCAATATGAACAACGACCCCAAACGCTTGTACAAAGAAGTCTGGATTGGATTGGGCGGAACGCACTCCGCCGTTTATGCTACAGAAGTAAGCATGCAGGAATATCTCGCATACACTACGGAAGAAACCGAAAAAATGGAGGTTATGCAGCTTGCTAAGGAACTCGACGGTAATGTAGAACTCGCTATAAAACGAATTGCTGAAGAGCGAAAATAGAAATCAGGTAATTATTAATCAATTAAAAATCAATAAAATGAAAAAAATCATGTTAATGGTGTTCACGGTAATTATACTGGCTGTTACACCTTCTGCCAAGGCACAATTTGTTGTCACTGACCCAGCTAACCTGGCTTCCGGCATTCTTAACAGTGCTAATGAAATCATACAAACATCTTCCACAGTTTCCAATGTGGTCAAAAATTTTAAGGAAGTAGAAAAGGTGTATAAACAAGGTAAGGAATATTACGACAAGTTGAAAGCGGTCAGTAATCTGGTAAAAGATGCGAGAAAGGTACAGCAAACTGTCTTACTTGTTGGAGACGTATCTGAAATGTATGTACAGAATTTCGGCAAGATGATGAACGATCCGAATTTCTCACAACAAGAATTGGCTGCTATCGCCAATGGTTATTCTGCACTATTGAATGAAAGCACGGAGCTACTGAAAGAATTGAAGCAGATTGTTTCCTCATCCAGTCTTTCATTAAACGATAAAGAACGTATGGATATCATCGACCGTGTTTATAAAGAAGTTAAAGAGTACCACAGCCTTGTACGGTACTATACCAGTAAAAATATTTCGGTCAGTTTTCTAAGAGCTAAAAAGAAAAATAATAGCAAAAGAGTACTTGAACTTTACGGAAATCCTGAACAAAAATACTGGTAAACTATGGAATTTAATAATCTTCATGAAGTTCTACGCTCATTGTATGATGAGATGGTACCTCTGTCCGCCGATATGGCGGCTGTAGCAAAAGGACTCGCCGGATTGGGGGCTCTGTTTTATGTAGCTCTCAAAGTATGGCAGGCACTCAGCCGTGCAGAGCCTATAGATGTATTCCCCTTACTACGTCCGTTTGCTTTGGGATTGTGCATTATGTTTTTTCCAACTATGGTTTTGGGAACTATCAATGCGGTACTCAGTCCCATAGTAAAGGGCACTCATGCTATACTGGAAAACCAGGTGCTTGACCTTAATGAGTTGCAAGCTCAGAAAGACCAATTGGAATACGAAGCTATGGTACGAAATCCCGAAACCGCCTATTTAGTTTCCAATGAGGAATTTGACAGGAAGCTTGAAGAATTGGGATGGTCACCCTCTGACATTGCTACGATGTCGGGAATGTATATGGAACGTGGTATGTATCAAATGAAAAAATGGATAAGGGATGCTTTTCGGGAATTTCTGGAAGTACTCTTTCAGGCAGCCGCTCTGGTCATAGATACCATACGGACGTTCTTTCTGATTGTCTTGTCCATTCTGGGACCAATAGCCTTTGCTATTTCTGTGTGGGATGGGTTTCAGAGTACGCTCACACAATGGCTCACACGGTATATCAGTGTGTATTTATGGTTACCTGTGGCTGATTTGTTCAGTTCTATGCTTGCCAAAATACAATCATTGATTCTTGAAAGAGATATAGAGATGCTTGCCGACCCAACCTATATCCCTGACACTTCAAATACGGTTTATATCATTTTTATGATTATCGGTATCGTAGGATACTTTACCGTTCCTACAGCCGCAGGCTGGATCATTCAGGCAGGAGGTGCCGGAAACTTTATGCGTAACGTGAACCAGACTGCTATGAAAACTGGAAATATTGCCGGTGCCGGTGCTGGTTCTACCGCAGGTAATATCGGAGGAAAATTAATGGGTAAATAATAAAATTTAAATCATTTGAAATGGAATTTAAAACATTAAGAAATATCGAAAACAGCTTTAAGCAGATAAGGCTGTATGCTATTGTCTTTGCGGTACTCTGCATTGGAGTTGTAGGATATGCCGTTTGGCAGTCCTACCGCTTTGCGGAGGAGCAACGACAAAAAGTCTATGTGTTGGATAACGGCAAATCACTCATGTTGGCACTCTCTCAGGACGCTTCTATAAACCGTCCGGTTGAAGCTCGTGAGCATATCCGTCGTTTTCACGAATTGTTCTTCACGCTCGCACCTGAAAAGAATGCTATTGAAAGCAATATGAAAAGAGCATTTAATCTTGCCGACAAATCGGCATTTGATTATTACAAGGATTTGTCCGAAAAAGGATATTACAACCGTATCATATCCGGTAACGTACAACAACGTACTGAAGTGGACAGCGTAATCTGCAACTTTGATACCTATCCGTATGCTGTTAAAACTTATGCAAAACAGTTCATTATCAGGTCAAGCAATGTGACAAGGCGTAACCTGGTTACATCCTGCTACTTGGTTAACTCCGTTCGCTCTGACAATAACCCACAAGGCTTTACAATAGAAAAATTTGCGGTGTTAGAAAACAAGGATATTGAAGTTATAGAACGCTGAAGATTAAGCACATGAAACACTTACTTGATTTAGACACGTTCGTGAAAACCCTTATTGATAAAGGATACTCTGGTTTTTTTCATACTGAAAGTTCTTATGCAGGCAAATTAAAGGATAGCATCAGTGAATTTTTGGAGGCTTGGGGCAAAGGCAAAGAAGCACCATTAGTAGCAAGCCATTTGCATCTATCTACATATCTCGAATGGAATGGTGAAAACAAGCCAAAGATTGAATGTGATATGTGGGTAAAATACGAGAATGGGAAATTTGATTTACAGGAAACGGAAATGTATGTAAGAAGAATAGATCCTTATGGACAACTATTGAAGCAATCTAAGCTAACCAACTTTACAACAAGCTCGTTTCCCATGATAAAAGAAGCCATTTCCCAGGTGACTGAAAAACCTAAAGAACATATCTCTTCCTGCAAAAGAGGGTTCAGAATGTAATAACCTCAAATAATTAAAGTATGAAAAAACTAAGGGAAAGATTGGATAATTGGTTTAACAAACTTGATGAACGTTGGCGGTCGTTGCCTGTAAAGAGACAACATAAATATACGCTGCTTTTTTTTATGGGCTATCTGCTTTTAACGGTTATCGTCATCGCAAAAGTTTGGTTCGACACCTCTAAGCCTAATCCCACTATAGAGATCAGACATATCGAAAATCCAGTTATACAGAAAAAGAAATCCGAGACGGGAGGATTGGATTCATTGTCAAACATTTTAAAAGAAAAGTTTTATGAAAGAAAATGGAAATAAAAAATTGGGAGTTCGGGTTACGGAAGGTACCCCGAATGAAAACCCTGATGTATTGCAGGACAATGCACAGAATAAGACTGAAAAGTTGAAGAAACCAATCATATTTGGTTTGATGGGAATCGTGTTTGTTGGCTGTATGTGGCTCATATTTAAACCATCAGAAGATAAAAACAAGATAGAGGATATTGGTTTAAACGATGCTGTACCACAGGCTACGGATGCAGGTTTACAGTCGGACAAACAGAAAGCTTATGAGCTGGAAATGTTGGAGCAGAAAAATCAGGAAAAGCGTAATGGGTTGACCACATTAGCTGATTATTGGAATACAGATTCAGCAAACTCCATGGAACCAGATCTTTCTGAAGAGGCACAGGGAAATACGGGTTTATTCAGTGGTAATCAACGTAGAGGAAGTAATCCTGCACTAAATAGTTATCAAAATGCTCAAAGCGTTCTCGGTTCGTTCTATAATGAACCCAACTATGAAACACAGGAACTTCGCAAACAATTAGACGAACTGAAACAGCAATTAGCAGAAAAAGACGTGGTGGCACCCGATCCGGTCGAAACCCAATTGGCACTTATGGAAAAGTCCTACCAGATGGCTGCGAAGTATCTACCGACCAATACTCCCTCTCAGCCTACAACTGTCGTTCCCGGTTCTGAACTTCCGACAACAATACCTGCATCATCATCTACTACTCAAAAAGAACATTTTGTAGCATTTACACCTGTCAAAAAAAGTGCTGTGTCAGCATTGTACAGAGAGCCAACAGATAGTGCATTTCTGGCAAATTGGAGTGAAACCCGAAATCGAGGATTTTACACCGCAGGTGTTTCAGAGCAGGTAATACAGCCAAAAAACAGTATTCGTGCTGTAGTACAGGAAACACAGGTAGTAACCGGAGAAACTGGTGTTCGTGTTCGCATATTAGAAGATGCGAAAACTCCGAACCGTACCATTCCAAAAGGAACGGTGTTAACGGCTACTGCAAAATTCCTAAATGGAAGATTGCAATTAAAGGTGACTTCAGTAGAACTGGAAGGAAACATTATCCCTGTAGATATCACCATATACGATATTGATGGTCAACAGGGACTATATGTACCTTATTCTCCTGAAATGAATGCCCTGACGGAAATAGCAGCTAACATGAGCCAGACTTCAGGTACGAGTATTATGATGACACGTTCGGCAGGTCAGCAGGTAGCAGGCGATTTGAGTCGTGGTGTGGTACAAGGAGTTTCCGGTTATTTCTCTAAGAAAGTCAGGACGCCTAAAGTAACGTTGAAGGCTGGACATCAGGTGTTTCTTGTGTCTAAAAGCTAATAAATCAAAAAATATAAAGATTAAAATATGAAAACGATAATTAAAAGTATGCTGATGTTAACCTGTTTGGTTGGACTGATCGGCAAAAGCCAGGCACAAAATGCCAATAACACATCCAAATTAGCAATGGGTAAAGTAGAACCTTATCAAATGGAAGTAACCTATACTAAAACCTCGCATTTGATATTTCCAGCGGCTATTCGTTACGTGGATTTGGGAAGCGAGTATCTGATAGCGGGTAAAGCAGAAGATGCCGAAAATGTATTGCGTATAAAGGCTACCGTACGTGATTTTGAAGAAGAAACGAATTTTTCGGTGATTACCGAAGACGGCCGTTTCTACAACTTCAATGTCTTTTATAGTTCATACCCATCGTCATTAAATTATGACTTGTTGACCATGCAGAAACAACTTAGCCGGGAAAATGAAAATGATGTATTATTTGAAGAGTTGGGTAAGAACTCTCCATCATTGGCGGGGTTGCTGTTGGAAACTATTTACAATAAGGACAAGAGGATCATCAAACATATCGGGTCAAAAAGCTACGGCATACAGTTTTTGTTGAAAGGGGTTTATATCCATAATGGTAAGTTTTATTTCCATACTGAACTACGAAATAAGAGTAATGTTCCGTTTCAGATTGATTTTGTGAATTTCAAAATTGTGGATAAGAAGATTGCAAAACGTACCGTAATACAAGAAAAACCAATGAAGCCACTACGCATATACAAGCCTCTTGACGAAATTATTGGTAATACTACGGAGCAAAACGTATTCCTATTGGATCAGTTTACAATTACGGATGATAAAGTGCTATTGATTGAGATTTTCGAGAAAAACGGAGGCAGACATCAGGTTTTGCAAATAGAAAATTCCGATCTGGTAAATGCAAGACTTATCAATACGATGCATCTCAAAATTAACTAATCAAAAAAATAAGGCAATGAAATATTATATATATACAGTGATATTGATACTTATCGGTATCACATCGGCAAACGCACAGCGGATGGTACCCAAACAAAAAGCACTTGAAGTAAGTGCTGGAATATTATCAGATGATAAAATTGGAAATGACTACTATATAAATCTGGCAATGACAGTAAACGGTAAAAACGGAAATTACTGGCTATGGGCACTGGAATATAACCATGAATATTCTAATTACAAAGAGCTTGAAATACCTGTTGAGACCTATATGGCCGAAGGAGGATACAGTCTTCGGCTGTTGGGAAACTTCCGAAAAAGTATCAACCTAAACGCAACACTCAACGGAGTTATTGGCTACGAAACATTTAACCGTGGAAAGGAAATGCTTTTTGATGGAGCCGAAATACTGAACGAAGAAAGTTTTGTCTATGGAGCCGGAGGACGTTTGTCTTTGGAAACCTATTTGTCCGATCGCTTTGTATTACTGATACAAGGTCGTACTAAAGTGCTTTGGAATACATCAAGGGACCAGTTCCGACCATCAGCGGGAATTGGATTAAGGTTTAACTTTTAAAACATAAAACTATGATAGTAATTTTCAATAAATTCAGAATAGGATTGTTTCCACTTCATATTTTGCTGGCAATCCTGATAGGATCAATAACTTTGAGCTCCTGCGATAAAGAAGAGCTGGAAATACAACAAGATTATCCATTTGACGTAAATGTAATGCCAGTTCCTTCTGAAGTAGCGAATGGTCAAACTGTGGAAATCCGTGTTACAATACAGCGTACAGGAAATTACAGAAATAACGCTTACTACATTCGGTATTTTCAGTTTGACGGACAGGGGGCACTTCGTTACTACAATGAACCGCCTTATATGCCTAATGATTTGTACCAATTACCACAAACGCAGTTTCGGTTGTATTATACTTCAGCCTCGACGGTATCCCAATCTTTCGATATATGGATATCTGACAGCTTTGGAAACGAAAAACAGATAAGTTTTCAGTTTAATAGTAGTGATTAAAGGGTTTGTTAACTATTCAATTTACAACGACTTACCTTTCGGTAGGTCGTTTTTTATTTACTGTTAATTTGTATATGGTTTCATCAATATTTGCTAAATTTATCTTCATGATATTGAAATAGATTGATTATGGAAACATTGGTTTTAGGTATAATAGCATTGGTCTTTGGGCTTGGTCTTCGTTACTGGATCAATCGTCGCAAATTTTATAGAAGAAGCTCTACAGGAGCAGAGGGATTCTCAAGTTATGAAAAGTCTGTTGTAATTTCTTTTATTGAACGTATAGGAAAACTAGCAAGCATCGTACTTATCATATTCGGCATTTTATTTCTGTTTACATACTACGGGTCAAAAAAAGATAAAGATAAATCTGAAAGATTAAAATCTAATACTTCTATACAACAGCGATAAGCCAAAATCTACCTCTCATAGCCAAACAAACCTTCCAAAAGTATAAGAGTAATTATCCTTATTAAATTCACTGTTCACAGCAAAATGAAGAACAGTTATGGAAGTAATCGCGATACAAAAATCGGCTTTTAAAAGTCTAACTCAAGAGTTAGATGATATGCTTGAACTTACTCAGACGGTAAGTCAGGCATATGCATCCATTTTCAAAGAAGAAAAGTGGCTGGATAATCAGGAAGTATGTTTGATGCTAAATATCACTAAAAGGTCATTGCAAACTTATAAGGATAAAGGTTTATTACCTTATTCCAAACTCAACAGAAAGAACTATTTCAAGCTGTCAGATGTAAAGGCTTTGCTGGAATTTAATAAAAGCATTAAAGAGGAAAGACATGGAACTACTGACTGATGATGCTATGGAACTGGCATCCCACAGAAAAAAACTGGAAGAGCTTAGGGAAAATATAGAGTTGATACTGCAAAATTTCCGGCCAGTAATGAACGGTGAAATATACCTGTCAGGACAGGACGTGTGTAAGTTACTGCATATAAGTAAACGCACTTTACAACAGTACCGGGACGATAAAATTTTGCCCTTCGTTCAGATTGGGGGCAAAATCATTTTTAAGCAATCGGATATTGCGAACGTATTGGAACAAAACTATGTGATGAATAAATAATAATCTGTAAGCTGAATAAGCATTTTGATAGTTGTATAACATTGTGAACATTATTATCTTTGCTTAGTAAAATATAAAAATCTTAAAGTGTTTTTGCTTTAAGTCTTGGTACTGAAAACTGGTAATTTTTAAGACGACAAGACAATAAGTAGGAACGCTCACGCTATAGGTGTGGGCGCTCGCTTATTCGTTGTCGGGTATACCAGTGCCTCAGTATCGATAAGTTGTAGTGGCCTGCACTTTCTTTTTTTTGCAGTACTCTACTTAATCGAATAAATAATTTGATATGGATACTGACACAAAACAAGACAAAGTTTCGATTGCATTTATCAATGACAAAAGTCCGATAATAGATAAAATATGTACTGATTTATTAAGTGCAAAATTTGAAATTTTATTCCAAACTGAAAACATTGAAAACGCAATATCTGAATTAGAAGTGATCAAAAAATTACCAGAGATCTGTATTATTGATCTTGATTTTTATGATAAGAGTATATTAAAGCAACTTCAAAAATTAAGAAACCTTTATCCAACTATTCAACTGATCGCACATAGTGATATTGATGATGAAAAAATCGCAAAAGATATAATTGATATTGGTTTTTTAAGCTATTTCTTACTTGGTACTGATATAGATGATTTAAAAAAGGCTCTTATTGATTCTGTGTAGACGGTAAAAATGTTTTCAATTCCTTTAAATTAATCGAAAATCTTGGGAACTATCATAATAAAACATCTCAATTTCAGTAGGTTGCACATTAATAGATTGGTAACCGTCCTGATCTAATCTACATGCTTTTGGATTACATAGTGCATGGAATGTAGATACAGCTATTTTGCCCCATGGATATTCATAGAATGTATTTATCTTATTTGGGTTTAGTGTGCATTTAAGAATCATGGGAATTCCTAAATTATTTATTTTAGCAGAAATAGAATCCATCTCGAAAATTGGCATATAAATTTGTTCTCCTCCAAAATTCACCAGCAATGGTTCTGCACCGCCATTGTAAAGAGCAGAAGTTGTGAAATTAAAGAATAAATAATTATCTCTTGACTCTTTTTGTCTATAATCAAAGTGCTTGTTCCAAGCTTGTAGTACAGTTTCCAGTTCATTACTTGAAAGTAAGTTGCCGTGATTATTGATAAAGCATTGTCTTATCTCCTCGCCGGTTCTACACCTAAGCCCCTGTTCAATAATATGCTCTGGAATTGCTCTCGTGTAATGAAAACCATAAATACTCGCTTTAAGGCAAACTTCATTGATTTCCTTTACCAGCTGATTGATCTCTTTACCTTCTAAGATATGCTCCAAGAACTCGTTGTCTAAAAAGGTTTTTTTATGTTTTTCAAGCTTATCTATATAAATCTTAGGAATGCCTATTAGATTATTGAGATTTATATTTTTTTTCATAAACGGAACTTATTATTAAAACGTCAACCAGTTCAATTTCCATAAAAAAGAAAATAATTCTACCTGCAAATAGTCTTTAGTTTCTCGATAGTTTTCAACATCATATTGGTAGATGAAATCATCAAGTAATTCATTTTCATATGCAAATTGTGTTGCGAGAAAACTACCAGATTGAATTTCGGCCACATTCCTAACAGCACGTGACAATTTACTCAGATTAGACAAAGCTCCTTCAGAAACAAATTGTCCCTTCTGTATTCTCATATCTTCAATTTGTGATAAAAGATCCTCCTGATCAAAGCTTTCATACTCAGGATTTGCTACACCTTTTATACCACCTCTGTCAAAGTACCATTTTTTATGACCTCTAAGTAAGGATACTTTTGGAAATGTAGAATTTGCTACAATAGTCTGCCCAGAAGTATGATTGTAAAGATCTTGCTGTTTGTGGAATACTGGAGCTGCATATATAACTAAGGCATCCGTACCAAGTTCCTTCTCTAACAATTCTAGAGCAGTCTGTTGGTGAGGTGTAATTTCAAAATACCAGTGTGCTCCTTTAATGTGCGGTTTAAGACCTTTTTTTGATCTCGATGAATAATCGGAACGCTTTGCTTGTATGAAGAGATTTAGATTGAAATCAGGTAATATTTTTTTAGGTTTTGATGTATTCCAAATATATCTAAACTTTCTTCTGTGAAGTGATAAACCACCTAGGGGAGAGCTAAATCCATGTAAGTTCCATAAATAATCGTTAATACATAGCGAGGCTCTATCAATGCCTACTATTTTTTCAAAGACCTGTCCTGGTTCCCATAATAGATTACTACCTTTTTCAAGCTGGTTGAATAATGGGCCTCTAAATTCGCCCTCTTCAAATTCTGTCATATATTGTATGTAGATTATAACTGATTTAACTCTTCTTCTTTTATTATCCTGATTTCGTTGCCGAACTTCTGTTTGAGTTCATTATCTGTTACTGAATGTGGGAAAGCCATTGCTAATAGATGTCTTGGTCGAGATAATGCCACATATATTAATCTTTTGGTTTCATCAGGAAAGCCATTGTCAATATTTGATATGTTATCAAATGTGATATTATCTTTATGTTTCCTTTCGTTGAAAAAAACAAGAATAGAATCCAAAGTTTGTCCCTTTACTTGGTGTATCGTAGTGATGGGGATATTGAACGTAGAAAAAGATTTTTTAAAATGTTGGCTTACAGTTTCAGCAAGCGTAGATTTTTCTAAATATTTCGATTTTCGACTCCGTAGATTAAAATCTACTTCATGGCTAAGGCCTAATTTACTTTTTAAAAACTGCTGAGTAGCAGCTGTCCAATCTTGAATTGTTTTACTAAAAGCTGGTAATTCATCTAAAATAGTAATCATCAATGAATTAAAGTAAGGATCTATACTTTTTTCTTTCTCAATCTCTTTCAATAAATGATAATCAGCCTCATCAGAATGCATTAGGGGTATACAAATGGTTCTGATTTCTTTTATTGCATTTTTAATATCACCACTTGTGTAAAGATTTTTAGCATATATAATTTGTTTTGGCAAGTCTATACCCCAAGGTCTCTGTTCTGTTTTTGCTCCTAACAATGCGTCTTTCAACGAATTTCCTCGAACAACAATACAGCTACTGATGTATTTTTTCATTGAACAAGAGTCATCATAATGTTTAATAATTAATTGATGATTCACGTTTGAATATTTATAAATTACAATCGAATCCGTTATATTTTCACAATCTACGCTATTGATTTTTAAATCATCTGATCGACGAACTTTTGAAAATATATCAATTATACTTTGAGGTGATCGTCGGTTATCAGTTAAGTCGTAAGAGTTCCATGTTGCGTCATTTTCGTACTTTCTTAAAAATTCAGAAGGCTTTGCATCTCGCCACTCATATAAGCTTTGGTAAGGATCTCCTATCAGTTCAATATTGTTAAGGCCTTGCTTCACTAATTCTTCAAATATGGCATGCTGCATTAGTGAATTGTCCTGAGCCTCGTCTATAATAATAAAAGGAAATCTTAAACTAAGCCATCTGCAAATTTTAGGATTATTTTTCAGTAGGTGAAGGGCTATAAATGCTGAATCTCCAGTTGAAATTAATCCTTTTCGAAATTGAGCATTCTTGATGAGTTTACAGTAGTTGTCAAAATTAACTTTTTCAACTTTATCAGATGATGGTTGATTTCCATTAATAGAAAAAGATCCATTTGGCTCAATTCTAATTTCACTGGGAGGATATAGATGATAAATACTTCGATTATTCTTTGCCTTGTATTCTGGATTATTAAGTGGTCTTAGTAAGCCTTCAAGTGTTTTGCCATTTTTAACATAAGTGGTCTTCCACATATCATCTAAGATCGTTGTGTGGTCGAGTATTTTTGGTCTATTAAAGTCTCGATTAAGTAGGTTATAAAATGGAAGAGTAATATACTTATTTATAAAACTATCAATAGTTGATACATGATTAGGGAATTGAAGTGATTTACCCGCCAGTTTCCTATAGGCTTCATTGATTTCATCTTTAGCAGAGTTAGTAAATGATAAACAAGCTACTCCCGAATGCCCTCCAACTTCTTTTAAATTCTCTAAATTTAATATCTTCTTTGCGATAGTAGTTGTTTTTCCGCTTCCAGGACAGGCATTTAAAATAACTTTTCCTCTAGCTTGTAAGTAAGCCAGTCTTTCTTCATTTTCATAATACATTACAATCCATTTTTTAAATGAGTTAACGCGTTCAATATATATACCGGAACTATAAATGAGGCTTTTGCCTCTTCCAAATTATCAATTAAATGAATTGAGAAATCCTGTGCAAATTCAGCTTTGTCAGGGAACGTTTTCCATAAGAGAATCGCAACTTTTCTTTTTTCCTGTTCAGACATCAAATCTGCTGGAAACGTTGACATGTATGTGACTATATTGCTGATTTTATCACTTACTATCATGTCAAGATACTTCACTAAAAAGTTGTCCTTAAAAGCACTTCTGTCATTGTTTACGTTATGCGATGCTATTTCATATTCCAAAGTTTTAAATGACTCAAAAATCTTTATATTTTCAGCCTTGTTTTTAACAGAGTTTAAATTCCTAATTCTTGATACAGCGTTACCTTTTTGGATACAATCATCTAAAAGATCTAGCACGGTGGTATCATTTATCAAATTCTTAAAGCTATAATCAGATTTTTTTGAGTCAGTAAACCTGTCATCGTCTGTAATGATGGAAATAGGCTTGTTTATTCGTTTCAGTACATCTGAGTGATTAAAAAGGTAAAGGAAGGGATAAAATGAAGTTCCTTTTACGTTTACAATTTCCGTCCGGTAATCTTCAAGTTTATAGTCCTCTAAAAGAGTAAATGCTGATATCAAAAGTTCCTCTGATATTCCCTCAATGAATAAAATGGATTTTGCGAATAGAAGCTGAGATTTGGTTACGTCAATGTACCTCTGAAGTTTCTTCATTCTATTCTCAAAATCTGTATCCAACAATTCTTTGCTTTTAGTAGTATCTTCAATTATTTTTTCAGATTCTCTATTTTGAAATTGTTTATCCAGTTTTGTTGCTTTACCACAATCTAATAAAATAAGATTTTTAAGGGGTACTTTTGAAGTCAACGTTGGTGAATGGGTAGTTATAAATAGCTGGCTGTTTTCAGTCGCATTTGCATTATTTAAAAAGTTATAAAGGCTTAGCTGTAATTGTGGGTGAAGGTGAGATTCGGGTTCTTCGATTAGAAGTGCAAAATGAGGTAGGCCATTATCCTTAATCTGTTCTTTTATATCACCTAGAACAACTGCTATATAGATTAGATTGTTCAATCCTAAACTATTTTGCCATAAATGAAACCCCTCATCCATCAAAGTAGCTCTATTATGTGGAAGATAAGGTTTGATTGCATTAACTATATATTCTGTTTTTGCTTCCTCAATTCTGACGCCGATTTTATTGTCAATAACTCTCTTAAAAATACTTTCGAGATTCGTGTTAACACCATCTCGCGTATTTTTAACTTCATCACGTTCTAACAGCTGAGAATTTGCATCTTTTATTATCTGTTCTATTTGCAATTCCGACTTTTCTCTCTTTACAAATCGTCTTATAACTTTGCCCAAAATATTATTTCTAGTACTCAACAGATCCTTGGTACTATCCCTTAAAGCTCCTAAATAATAATGCTGAAAAAGTTCGAAGGTTTTATAGTCTGCTTTTTGACCATCAATATTTCCGGTATTATAAGTGAAATATGGATATTTTCCGTCTTTTTCTTCATAAGAGATGGATATTTTAGCATAATCTTCCTCAATATTATTGGGATCAATTACCATATATTCATAAAACCCTCCTTTTTGAGCGGTAGATAATCCTTTAAAAATATAAGTAATGGTTATTAGGGTAGATTTATTAAGTGTTTTATGACCATCATTGTCGATTGCTTTTTGATGGAAATCATCGGATGAAACTGATAACTCCCTTATAGGTTCTCCAATATTGTATAGTAAACGTATGGCATCAATAACAGCTGATTTACCGCATCCATTTTCACCAATAATAATATTTAGTTTTGGATCAAATTCGGTTTCAATTACCTCAATTCCTTTGTAGTTTTCAATCTTTATATAAGCTAAATGCATTTTTTACGTTAATTTGGTTTAATCTAATAAAAGATCGACAAGCTATTAACGCATCAATTTAACTGAAACATAGATAGCATTTTAATGCCTTAGGCTAATTTAAAAAAAAACAATAAGGAATAATGCATTAAGTAGAAAAATTGAACAAGATTTTAAATTCCCACAGTAGATTACTGAATTTACTTCTTTCCACATCTGGACTAGCACCGATGTATTCTTGGGATATGCTCTTATTATCTCTGTAATATATTCTTAATAATTAGTTGGATGAGAAAAATGTTGAAGTGTTAATGTTTCTGTACTATTACATATCTCACAATTATTTTTAATGAATTCAATTCTTCTTTCTCTCCAATCTTTAGAATGCCACAATCGCTGTCCACCTTTGAAATCAATCCAGTATTGTGATTTTGCAATTTCTAATGTGATTTCATTATTTTCCAACTTGTCTTTTAATTGGATAATTTCGTTATATGTCAGCATGATATTTTGGATTTATTACTCGACGAATATAACTAATACTAAAGCCCGTACTGTGAGAATTGGTGGTTAAAAAAGCACTGTTATCTGTATTACTTACGCAAAATTAAATAACACTAACTCAACCAATATTTTCTTATTTGGATCATCCGGATTTTTAAACGAGAAAGTGAAATTTGTTTGTGCTCTTTGATTAACCAAACCTTCACACAGTTCATGTGCTAATATTGCGTTTCTCGATTTTTCTATTACATCGGTAAAATTCTTAGTATCACGATTGAAAATTACCAAAGCAACTTTTTCATCTCTCCAATTCACATAATTTGATAGTAACTGATTTAACCCATCAATTAGGTACTTTTCACCTTTCCATAATTTACACTCTGCAATAAAAAGATTATTCCCATTATTGTCGAACATTAAAATATCTGTTTTTCCGTTTCTATTAAAAACTTCACCTTTAGCAGAATGATTCTTTGAAATAGAGTTTAAGAAAGGAATAAAGTAATCTCTGTATCTTTCTTCATCAAAACGAACATTAAGAGATTTGAAACCTTCTAAATTTTTACCGAGAATATTCATATAATCAATAACTTGGTAAAATGCTTTTTCACTGACGCCAGTAACGGTTTGGTCAACGAATTGCGGATCAACAGGAGAACCATTAAAATAGTTTTCAAGTGTTAGAGCGACTTCATCTTGTGTTTCTTCTATTTCGTATAATTTTGATGGATATATTGTTAAGTCAATATTACCACTTTTTTGCTTCGTAACATTTGACTTATGTACTGAGGCTAATTGTTGTAAATGATTAGCAATATTTTCAGGATCAATTCCATCTTTTAGAAATACTTTTAAATATTTCTTTCCAAAAGTTTCTCTAATTTCAAATGTATAATTTTTGGGCATATCGTTAAAAATAGTATTGAAGGGAACTAGCCATAGCCTTGCAAAAGAGTGAACTTTATAAGATCGAACGTTCAATTTTGCACTTGCGTTAGCAGAACCATTTTTCGTTTTTGCTAAAATACAAAAAAGAGGAACCGAAAATGGTTTTTACGGATAAAAATCATGAATCATGATTCATGAATCTTGAATTAAAAAAAGAAAAACAAAAAGCAAGTGGTTTTTTCGAAATAGGGAGCCGAATCGTTTAAATTGCTCTTAACTTTGCTCTTTTGCCAAATTGCATGTTAGTAGCTGGAATGCTTATAATCTTCGTCTACGCTTTCTATATCCAATAATTGGAATTCCTCTCCATGAATATATTCCTCTATTTGATGAGTACAATGTTTGTCGATTTTCTCTTTCTTTTATTTGGTCTTGCTTTCTAAATTCATTTATGAATTCCTGAACTCTCAAAGTCCATTCACCATTTGTGGTTGTATTCAAAAAAGCTTTACGTGAGATTTCTGCAACTTTTGCATGTCTACCAACCTGTGGAAATAAACAGTAAAGATTATTTCGTAAATCTTCTGTATCATCTATTGAACTGTTTCCTCGAAAATCAAAGATTACAGGTACAGAACTTTTAAGCCAAGCTTCTGGAAAACAAAACTCTGGAAAACAAACCTCAAAAATCCCCGACTTTTCAGTTTGATGCACTTCACTAATTCCGTCTCTTTTCCATTCCTTTAAAAAACGAGGATAATCTCTTTTTAGTCGCGTGCCATCCACTATCCAAACCATGTTTTTATAAAACTGTTCTCGTGCAGTTCGCTCTTGAGGATTAATGTTCGAATGTTGAAACTCTATTACGAGGCTATGAGCGGTACGAACATCAGCAATATGTTTTTCTTTTGTTCCATTATCAAACAAAGATATTTCTTGCCAATCGGATGGATAATTGTTTTTCCAAGTTCGGTGCCACTCTGTTTCTGGTTCCCACCAATTGTCACAATCCGTTTTGCTTTTATGTGCCCAATGCCATATTTTTCGTGTACCACATTTTGCAATAACTGGCTTCGAACAACAACAACACAATCCGTTAAGTTTCGGTTGAGCTTCTGTCCGATTATTATCTATTAAAGCAAAGCGCATTTTTTATAGTCAGCTATCAATACATTGTTTTCACTTGCAAATTTACTCAAATAAAAATATCCTTAGGAATCGTTAAGGTAAAAACCAATAATAGCCAAGCGACTTTCTTTTGCTTCTTTTCTTTGGTCGCAGATGTGGAAAGAAAAAAAGTATTTACAAGGCAAAAGAAAATTTGATTTGCATCTTTATCAAACAAAATATAGTAATTATAATTTATTTAATACTTGCAGTCGGTGTATTAAATGCTCAAATAATTCTTTTGTAATGTCAAACTTTGACACATGTGGCAAATATTTATTTCTTATTAAGACTTCTGTAAATCCATCATTATTAGATTTAGTATCATCATTAATATTTCTAATACAGGCGTCTAAACAGTCAACAGCTTTAGCAAATTCAGCTTCTCGTGTGGCTCTTTTTTCATATTCACTGACAATTTTTTCAAATCTTAATTTATTAGGAATAAGTGTTTTGATTTTTTCTAATGCTTGTTCTTCTTTTTGATGTTTGAGTTTCATTTCCTCTGGATTATTGAATTTGGCATCTCCTGCATAAACTTCAACAATATCATGGTAAATTAAATACTCAATAACTTTTAATCTGTTTAATGGTTCTTCAACATAATCGATTAGAATATCCGCAATCAGCAAACAACTCCAAGAGTGTTCTGCTGTACTTTCTTTTCTTCCCTTTACATTGGTACCACGTTCAACATATTTTAACTTTTCTAATTCGGTTAATGCTATAATCAATTTTTCCATTCAATGTAAATTATCTATTAAATATCCTTTTATTACAAAAATATAAATTAAAGTTGCCTAACAGACACTGCTTAAACTAAACTGTAAAAATAACAAAAGGGATATTGTCGTCCATTTTTCTAACGGTTCAGATTGGTACGGTCACTGTTAAGATTATGCTTAACTCTAAAGCGAACGCAATGAGCATTCTTTATAGCCAGTTATTCATACATTGTATTTACTAGCAAATTTACTCAAATAAAAATATCACTAGGAATCGTTAAGGTAAAAACCAATAATAACCAAGCGGCGTTCTTTTGCTTCTTTTCTTTGGTCGCAGATGTGGAAAGAAAAGAAGTTCGCTAAAACAACGAAAGGGATACTGGAATATCCCTTCAAAAACAGATCGCAACCTGTTTGATAAAATGTGAAGTGAGGACGGTGCGTAGCCTTACATTTTGGCAAAGGGGTTGTACCGCTTAAATGCAAAAAGACTGCCCCGACCATCGGAGGGAGTGTCTTTTTGCGGCCCGATTTTGGCTATCGGGCGACTGGAATAGGCTGTGACCTAAAATCTTTCAGATTGAGAAAAAAACCTCTGTATTCGGTCAATCCATTACGAAATAAACCCCATAACAAAGAACTACCCATTTGAGCCAATGACGAATTGATATATAAATCCTGTTTTTCCAATGCTTCAGCTAAACTGCAACTTGGTGTATCGTCTTGCTGTTCGGACTGCTTTAACAAAGCACCAAATTCATCTGTAACCATTGGCAGATTAGCTACCGTTTCATATATATCGGAATTGGGTTGTTTTATATCTCCAATAGTTGATAACAATACTTGTCCTGTATATTGGCTGTTACCATAATCCAACCAGTATTTTGGTTTATGATGATAATATTTTCCGTTATCCAGTGCTTTTAATATTTCAGCAATACCAAATCTTGCCTTTACACTATCTACACAGGTAATAAAGATAGTAGCCTGTGCGTTTTCGGGAAGTTTGCCCAAACTGTCCTTTTCAAACTTCTGCGTTTCGGCTTTCCAATTTGTACCTGAAAAGCGGTTGGCTCGGTTGATTAGAGCAGCAGATTTATACAATCCTACTTCGCATTCTGCAAAACGCTGTCTGCCCAAATTAGCTTCCGTAATAACATCATCATCCCAAAGGCGAACGGACAATCCTGCGTGACCTAACGCAATCAAACTATGGTTCATTTCCATTAAGGCGGTCAAAACCTTTGAGCCTGTACCACCTGCACCGATAAGGTTTACCGATATAGGATTGGTTGCATTTATTAAACTATTGTCCGTAAAATGGACTTTTATTTTTTCGGTATTCATCGCAATATGTCTTTTAAGGTTAGATTACTTTTTGTCAATACTTCCATTGGAAAAGCTTCGCCTGTGGCAATTAAATTTTCCCAAAGGCTTACGCAATTTCCTTTTATCGGGTTATGACCGTGCATTAAATGACTGAAATAACTGTTAAAGAAAAAGCCTTCCCATTTGTTTGTAAATTCTTCCAATGAAGCGGTTTTCTTTATGCGTACATCTACTGTACCCATACATACATTGCCGTCCTCGTACACATTAAAAAAAGGAGCGTTGTAAAGCTTTGTTTTTATCGTAGGTCTTCTGCCATTTATTAAAGCGAAAACGGCTAAACCGCTTCGGTTCGCTACCCACAGCATAGGCGGTACATTGGCTTTGCCTTTGGGTATTCCCAGACTTTCAATAAAATACATTTCCCTTTGTGTGGCTTTGGTAAACCAAACCACTTTGTTTCCTGTCGGCTCAAAGTATAAAACCTGATTGCTCAATACTCCCTGCGGTTTCAATAGCGGTTCTTTTTCCTCTTTGGCGGTCTTCAAAGCCTTTGCCAATTGGTTCGCTTCTTTTACGGTCAAAGGGTGTGCATTAATGGGCATACCGTTTTTATCCATATCAAAATGCTCTACATAAGTATCGTTACCCTTTCCAGTAGTCTGATAAAATACCAATGCTGATTTTGGATAGTACAGCATTCCGAAATCCTGTGTTATATCGTTCATAGTTTTGTTTTTAAAAATTATTTAAAATGTAGGTCAGTTCGTTTATCATCGGTAACAAACGGTTTTCAAACTCCAATGTATTGGCGGTTATATCGCTTCCGTCAAACCGTTTGATAATAATCGGTTCTTCCATCTGTCCGTATTCCTGTAATTCGTTATTTACAGATTCTACTACATTATCCATTAGCCACCCTGTACCATCTGCACAGAAGGAAACATATTTCTCCATAGATATAATGTTTTCCATATCTTCTTCGTTGGCTTCGCCATTTGGTCGGGCATTGCGGAAGACGGTTGCATTGGGGTACTGCTCATAAATTGCATAGGCTTCCTGTGCTACTTTATAGCAATCAGCATCAATCTTATCTTTTGGTTTAAAGCGGTTTAAACGGTCTTTAAAGAGCCTTAAATTGGCTTCGTTATATATCTTCTGTTCCATACGGTCGCCAATCCATTCCGCTTGTGCAAATTCACTAAGATAGGTTTCTGTGTCTTCTCCATAATCGTCCTCTGTTACCCAATCTTTATGCATCTCATACATCCAGTACAGATAACTGCTTTCCTGTCTGTAATAGGGAATGTCGGCAATGTGGTACAGATAACTACAAACCGATATAAGCAGTTGAGCGGTATGTTTTCGCTTTGGGTCTTTCAACCAACGAAATAAGGGTACTACAGGAATATAATACAGCGTTGCACCTGTATTATATCTTTCCTCACTTGTAAAAAACACTTTCTTACTATCCTGTATCAGTTTGATTTCTTCCCAATCGCTTACTTTAAGTTTTAACTGTTCTTCTATATCTTTTAAAGCCAATGCGATATTGTACGGATATCCTAAAGCCTGCGTTGGTTTCGGAATGATACCGTAATGCTCTGCTAATTGAGAAAGGGAACGATAAAAATCCCTTTCCATTTTGATATTATCCCTGCAAGCCTGTACAGTTTCCGTTTCTTCCAGTCTTGGGAGAAACGAAGTTCTTAGAAAACCATTGGCAACATAGTTACTGGTACAGACTTTTGTTTGTCCTTTTGGATTTCGTTTGCGTCTTTCGGTCGTTGCATCCAGTTTGCGAACTCGCTCAACTGACGATGTAATTGCTTTTGCTTGGGTTCTTGGGGCATTTGGAATGTTCCCGATACGGTATGTCGTTGCATAAGTCATTGTTTTACTGTTTTGGTTTAACCTTTTGTTCCCATAGCACTTTCAAAGCGGTACTGTACGGTATCGTCTTTGATTTGTGGTGCTGATACTTTTGCGGTGGTCAGAATGGGGTATGTATTGGAATAAAAATTCATTACTGCCTGTACACTCCATTGCGGTTCGGGGTCGTTCAGTTTAATTTCCTGCCCCTTGTTATTTAATATGAAAACTCGTTGTAATTGCGTTGCTAATAACATAACATTTAATTTTTTGGTTAACACTTTTATTCTTCTTCACCTGCTTCATCAATGGGGTAATCCTCTGTAACTACAGTCGATTGTATCGGTTCGGGTGTTGTTTCTTCTGTTGCACCGAAAAGGCTCGGTGTGGCAAATTTGTCCGATAGTGAAGTTTTGCGTTTGCGTATGGCATCGGCATAGTCGGGAAAATCGGCAGGGTTCGGCACTTTCATCCACGCTTCACGGAATTTGCCCTCTTTTTCCAATTCGTCAGCCTTTGCCATAGCTTCTTTATACTTCTTGTCCCTGGCTTCTTTTTCTTTCTTCTCCTTATCGGCTTTTTCCTTTTCCATTGCCGATTGCTTTTTGACTTCCTCCATTTGTTTTAGAAACTTTTCCATATCTACCATCATGCCCGAAACGGTTTGTACTGGTGCGGTTATCTGCTCAAAAAATCCCTCGTCAAACTCCTGTGCGGTAGCATTGAATGTAAGGGGTGGAATAAGGTTTTTGGCGTTATCTCCGCACTCATCATTGTTAAGCATAACCGATACTATTAGCTTGGTTTCTGTTCCCTTTGAAATGTTCAGTTGCAATACTCCTGTAAAGTCCAACTGCTGTATCTGATTGAAAAAATTTGTATTCATCGTTCTAATTTTTTTGTTTGTCCTCTAATCGTTTTTTCTTTGCTGTCAGTTTATTGTACATATCTGTCCAATAAGCGTTCTGTCTTTTGTCGAACTCGGAGAAACTTTCGTCCTCGTGTCTGTAACCAGTGTACCGTTTGCTAATCTTTATGGCTTCATCAAGGTCAGTGACTTCGATAGAGCATCCGTTCAAATCCGTTACTTTCATGTTTAATAATATAAGGCTACCACCGTTTGCAAGGCGGTAGCCTGTGGTGTAATTAATTAAGTTGAAAAACCTCTTCACCGACTTTCTGAAAAGAGGTACACAGTTCAAATGCTTTCTGTGATTTGAGTTGAGCAGTACCGCCCATTACAATACTCTGTAACTTGGCTTCGTTGTCTTTGTAGCTTCTTACGTTCTGATAGTAGCCTGTTACTGCATTATATGCCCCGAACAATGTGCCTTTGGTGGTGTCCATTTGTTGGGTATCGCTTACCATTGCATAAGCAAAAGCATCTTCAACCACGTTTTTGAATACGGTGGAAACTTCATCTTCCGCACCTTTTTTCAGTAATTCCAATGTTTCCTTATTCGGACAAAGTGCCAGTTGGATTAGCTTTTTAACCTCTTGGTCTGATACTTTGACTTTCGTCCACTCATTGAAAATACCCTCTAACTGGTCGCTAAACTGGTTAGCCAATCCCATAACTTTATGAGCATTGTCCAAACGTTGTTTTGCTCCTGCGGTGTGCTTGATGCGTACCACATTGCTCATATTACGCAAAGAAGCGTTTAAGGTATTTTGGCAAACGATACGGATAGGTGTAAAAGCGGCTGTAATACTTCCGCTACCGTCGTGCGAAGTTGTTAGGAAGATGTATTTTTCTGTCACATCATCGCCATTGCCCACACGGATATAACTCGGCAATTTGGCTGTAATAAAAATGCGTTCCCCATTACCTAAAGCTCCTGCGGTTTCGTATAAAATACCGTCTGTACCGCCTACAATACTGTCAAAGAATGAAAAAGCATCCCTGTTTTGTACGATATGGTAGTCTTTACCCACCACACCCAATACGGCATTGTTATCGGTGCGTATGTTGGCGAAATAGTTATGTACTTCCAGTTCGCTACTGCCTATCTCTATGCCGTTAGTGGTTTCGATAATACCCGAACCTTTGGTAAAGAGTGGAGATTTTACCACTTCATAATCTAACCCTGCGTGTCTGATAGCCTGCTCGCTTGTCGGATAATCCTGTACGATTTGCCCCAAACCGTGCCACGCTTTTTCCTTTACACTAAAGAATGAGTAACGTCCTGTCTTGCTGTTGAAATTGATATTATGTGCCATGATATTGAAATTTTAAAAGTTTGAAAAATGAATATTTGATTGTTGTTAAAATGGTAGGTCGTCTTTGGTCTGCTCCGCTGTAACCTTACCTTTGTTATTATTAGTAGCCTGTACGGTTTCTGTTTTCCTGCTACCTCCGTGCAGTTTGATTTGTGAGGTATGAAAATTCAGTCCTGCTTTTGGCTCTCCGTCATTTCCTGTCCACGCTCTTGTACTTACTCTGCCTGTTAGTTCTACCAGTGTGCCTTTTGTGAGTAGTCTGGCTACGTTGGGAGTTATCCAGTACGAGCAGTCGAAATAGGTGGTTTGCTCTATGCGTTCGCCCTGCTTGTTTTTGTAGCTGTCGTTTGTTGCTACTGAAAAGTTTACTACTTGTTTGTCCTGTGACGTTGTGCGTACTTCCGCATCCCTTGTCAATCTTCCTGTGATGTTCATGATTTTCGATTTTTACGTTGTTAAATTCCTGTTTGATTTTTTTTGATTTGATTTATTCGGCAATGAGAGGAGGTGCTTGTTTTCGTTTCACTTTTTCCATTTCCAATGCTGATATTTTTCATTTCTGACATTTTTTTTATTCGTGTAAAGAGCCGGAGTATGCTTTGTTTCGTTTCACGAGCATAAAAGGTTAGTGTTTAGCAGCAGCAAGGTTTTGTCAAAAAAATACGACCCGTATGGGTGGAGATTATTTTGCAAACCCGGAGGGCATGATCTTGCTGTTGCGTTAAGAACACTGAAATACCTTTGCTCTTGAAATGGGACAAAAACAGCATACCGGTTCTTGGATAAAAAATAATGTGGAAGCCATTGGAAAAGGCATTGAGCAAATGGCTGATTAGATTAGAATACAGGCATCACCTGCACGAATTTTAAACTGTTTTCTTAAAACTCGTGGCTCCTAAGAGTCACTTAAAAGAGAGATGGAAAAACAATGTTTTGGAAGTAGACAGGCATTTTGGAATTTGTCTTTTTCAAGAATATCCAGTGAAGCTCTTTTATGGTAGGATATGGGGAGGGTAAATGTGCTTTACGGATTTGTAGAGGAAAAAAAACCGAGGTTTATCGACCTCGGCTCAGTTATAATAGGTAATGTTTACACAAACTTGAAAATGTGTTCATGAATAAGATTTGTTTGCCCTACACTATGTAAATTTTGGTACGCATAAATAATAGCAGCAAGATGGTCTTTATTACAGCAGACGACATACTTTTTTGCCTGATGAAACATTGCTAAATCTTTATTTACATAAAAAGCTATACTGTTGACCTTCTTGTTACCCGAGTCACTGCAAATGAAAGTTTCTTTATTACCTAGAGGTAAAATGAAGTTCCCAAAATCTTCTATATCGGAACGTTTGCTTTCAATAATTGGTGAATCTCCTAGGATAGATGTAATTATCTCATTTGAATCAATATAGCTGTTCTGATGTAATTTTGATAATTTATCTTCTGCTATTTCATAATTATTATAGAATGGTAAGAACGGAAAGATTAGTCGTTTTGTACGGTTGAAAATTTCAGAATTGAGTAGATGCTCGATAGCCTCCGTATTTTGAGAGCCATCATCATTTATGGCCTTTATCGAGATCGGTAATTTATCGTATGTATACTGTCTATCTTTATCATAGAACAGTTCATCATTAACGGGTAATCGCCATTTTAATGAAGAAACCATTACAAGTAAAGAAGTAAGCCCTTCTTCAGTGATATTTTTAGTCGCAATTATTTCTGTCAGATCACGGGAAAATTTTTCGTCAAGTTCAGCATACAACTTTTCAAGATTATCGTTTGCTGTTCCGCCAAAATCAAGGATATTCCTATTCATCTCAAAGAATATAGATTTGGGGCTTCTCTTTTCCTTTGCAAAGGTTTTTTTTTCTTTATCATACAGATAAAGCATATTGTCCGAATCAGCAAATTTCTTGATAAGGAACTGCGGAATATAATGATGACGTCTTGAAATACCCATATCTAACTATTCTTTTGTTTAAGGTCATCCAACTCTTTAAGATATGGGCCATATAGGTTCAATTCGTTAAGAGCAAGCCTGAATACTATACCGTTAATAGGGGGTGGAGTAAATTTTTCAAGATTGTCGCACTCAGGATCGCCGTCAGGGAAGCTATATTTTGCTTTCTGGTGTGCAGGTCTTGATGCGATTCGGTTTGTCCTTATACTTTCAAAAATTTCATAGGTAGCCAATATCAATACGGTAGCTTCACCGAAAGTGGTCAATTTATCAATATAAAAAAACTGCTTGTCTTTTAGTATAACAGGAGGTGTAAAAAGGTTTATTATTCTTGAAAGTTCAAGAAGAAACTTTTGTTTGTAACTAATAGTATCCTTACCGTTGGCAAAGAAGGGTCTAACAAAATAAAAGAAGTCATTTTCTTTTAGTTTTTGTGCCATATAAAATTTATCGTAATAATATTTCAATGCCTGTGAGATATGTATACGTCCTTGTTCGTATGTTAGATCGGCAAAGTCCTTAATGTTTTTAAGAACATCATTGTACTGAGGTACTTCTAAAAAATTAGTAAGCAAATATATTTCGGGATTCTCCTGAAATTGTTCATAGCCACCATCTTTTAATTTTTCAAGTATATCAATTAAAATCACTGGCGGGTTTGATGAGTTCAAGGCAAAGTATGCAATAAGAATTTTCTCAAATGCCGGGGCCCTTTTAATCCCGTAAAACGAAAGCAATTCATCAAAGAAACCATAAGGATAAAAGGGTCTTCGACTAAGCATACTTGGGTTAATATCCGATAAATTGTTCTCATACATATACTCGTCAATTGTAGAACTCAGAAACTCATCAATAGCACCAAATGTTAAGTAAAAGCTATTAATATTAATAAGTTCTGTTGTATATATCTTAATCAGAATCCTCGCTCCACTATACTTAACACCATTTACAACGACTTCCATTGGTTTTTCGGTTCGTTCTATCGATGCTATACCAAATTTTTTACTAGGCGTTTTATCAGTTTCTTCGACCACATTATAGTCAATATCATCCTCATTCAATATGGCTGTTATCTCGTTCCAATAATCTACCATATTCTTACAGCTTTCAAAGGTGTTACTGTTTATTGGATAAGCGTTAAGCCCTTCTTTTGACGTCAAGATGGTTGATGCTCGGAACCTATCACAAAAATTAAGGTTAAATTGACGTATTCCAGAGAATGTAGCAATGTTGGTAAGGTAGTGGTAGTATTCATGAATGAATATAGATTGCTCTTGACCGATTTGTAGGTCAGTTATAAAAGTGGTTAAGTTATCAATATCAAATCCATCTAGGCAGATATAAAATCTGTCAGGGTAGTATTTTATTTTAGTCAAGTCAATTTCTGCCATTTTATAAGGATTTTTTAACGACACTATAGGTCAAGTTTGTTTTGTAAATATAAAAAATAACAGGTGGCTTTAATTTGCATAAAGAGGTAAATAAAAAAGCAGAATTATAAAATCCTGCTTTTCAATAAATATTACACCATTAAGTGACCAGTTCTAATTCATCTTCAACTATTATGAAATCGGGCTGTGAAGGCGTATCTGGTTCCATTGAAATGAATGCTGTTTCCAGAGAAGCAAATTTCGGAGAAACCAAATCCATATCCTTGCTGATCTTCTGACTTGTAATCTTAGCATAAATCTGAGTGGTAGAAATATTCTTATGTCCCATCATCTTACTAAGGCTTTCAAGAGGTACTCCCTCTGTTAAAAACATTGTTGCAAAAGTATGTCGTGCCGTATGGAACGTCACTTTTTGTTCAGTGACAATTTCAGCTTCTTCAATCAGTTTAGCTACATGATTATTACATGTTGCATTGGATGGAACTGGAAATATGAAATCATTTCTTGTAATACCTCTGTATTTTTCAATGATCCGTTTGGGAATTTCCATCAAACGAACATTTGATGCAACATCCGATTTCTTTCTTCGGCTGATAATCCATTGATGACCGTCAAAGAAGGATTGAATGTTGCTCCACTTTAGCTTTTTAACGTCAATGTAAGACAACCCTGTAAAGCAACTAAAAATGAAAATGTCTTTAACCAGTTCATATTTCGGCTTAGAGGGTTTTAAGAATAACAATTTTTCCACAGCCTCCTTCAAAAGATAGCTACGATCAGTTTCCTGCATGCTTATTTCGTAATCCTCAAATGGATTTTGACGTATCAATCCTTTTTTAATAGCTAGGTCAGCTAAAGCTATAACAGGCATTGTATAAACCCATACCGTATTGTGTGTACATTCTTTATCAATGCGAAGGAAAAAATCGAACTCCCTGATAAAATCAGATGTAAGCTCACGAAAAGCCATATCATCCCGATGATACCTAGCTTTTATAAATTCCGTCAGATGATTGAAAACAACTTTGTACTTATAATAAGTGTTTGACGAGCGCTTACCTTTTGCCACCATTTTTTCAAAATCCTCATTTTGTTCTTTGAAAACTTTGAGTACTGCATCATCCATCACACCGACACCTAAAAAAGAGAGCTTAACTTTCTGTGAAGTAGCAAAACCTTCATCTTTAAGCATATCATCATAAATCTTATTGATACGTACACGAATTTTATCCAATTTTTGATTGGTAGTTAGTGCTGTTGTGCTTTTTCCCTGTACGCGTCCGTGTTTTAAATCCCAAGTATTGGGATCAATTTCCAGTTTGGTTCCAAAAGTTTTTGGTGTACCATCAATAGTAATACGTCCCATTACAGGTACATTACCATTTTTTTTGGGTTCATTTTTCTTCAAGTAAAACAATAGCTTGAAAGTGGATCTTTTAACTGTCTCCATAACTCAAAATTTTAATGTTTAAAATTAAATTTTAGCGAGTTACAAGGAAAGATAAAAAAGAGTGCAAAATGCTGAAATATAGCTAATTATACTATCTTGTACAATCCAAAACAGGTAATGATTTAGTAACCTATCTCTGTCTTTTTAAGCCCAAAACCTGATGTACACTACCTTCCAAATTCAGACCGTCAATTTATAAACTACTGCATAGTAACGGTTTTAACCGTTTTTCTTAATTTTACTTTTGTTCAATCTTTTTTATTAAAAGGTGGAAAATAGATTTCTTGACCTGGTATTAATTTTTTTATAGATATCAATCCATTAGCCTTAGCTACTTGAAGGAAATATTTGGGATCATTGTATATTGAAAAAGTCATCAGGTCCAATCGATCCCCTTGCTTTATTACGCGATGATGGGTTAAATCGGGCGATGAAGGATTATCTTCAGCCATTCTTTGTTCCCGTGATTGGTAATTCAAGAAGGTTGCTGATAATTTAGCTCTCAGTGGTGTTCCATCGGGTTTAAATAAGGTAAAGTTTATATCCAGATTTGAGAGAACACAGCGGAACCGGATTTCAGAGCCCCAGATAATTAACAGGAAATTTGGGCGATGGATGTCACCTTGATAGTTATAGGCACAATCCATGAAAATTTTCAATTGCTCCTGAACAGGTTTGCTTTTATATTCCTCCCAATAACCTTCCATTGTACCGGTTCCATCCAAGATGAAATCGAGTTTTAATTCTTCTGGCGCTGTTGATTTAAACTTCACTTCAGGAGCTCCAGCTCCATGAGGTCTTTGAACATCGTGTTCAATTTTATAGTTTTTGGAAAATGCCTCTGGATTTATAGGGGCAACAAATGCAGGTGTATTAGTTTGTTCAGCAGCATTCATTTGAAACTGTCTATCCGTAAATGAATAGATCAACAGTTTCTCTAATTTTCCAGAACTATAATTAGCGCTCATTTTTATCTTTTAAGATTTCCAATACTTTTTCGACACAAACTTTGATAATCTCTTCAGCTGGAGAAACACCATTATCCTGATTTCCTTGTCCTTCTCCATTGAGAGGAATTTCTTGAATGATGGTTGCCTTAATGAGCAACTCTCTGACTTCGACAGGCATAGCTAAGATTTTTGAAAAATTAATCGGTTAAAGTTTAACTCCAAGGTTTCAATGAGAATTTCAGCACGTCCGGCATTCAATTCTGATAATTTCCAGGACCTGGGCCATACATTATTGATTTTCCAGTGCATTAAAGATTGATGTTGTTCATCCAATAAATTAATAATGACCGTTTCTAGCGGTTCATATTGTTGATCATCGAAAGCTCTTTTCAACCAATCTGTAATTGCGGATTCACCGGGTGCAATCAACCCTCTTTTTAAGACTAAAGGACCATATTTGTGGCGAACAGGTACAACATGCTCAAACCTATTTTCGCCACCTTCCTTGATGGTTTCCACATCAATGCTGGAATCCAATCCAGTGACAGACTGAAACTTAATATCAACGGCTTTATTACCTTTCAGAGTAAAGTTTACTGAAAAGTGAAAGTTGACGGTTTGATAGAATGAATCAGGCATGGTCCTTTAGTTTATTTTTTTGCTTCAACAATAGATAAGCCTTCATGTACGAGTTCCATTGATTCAATAGCGACTTCGTTGGCGTCGGCTTTAAGGTTTGTGGATTGCACTTTGGAAGGCCAAGCCCGAGACAAGGTCCAAGAAATTATGGGTTGATGTTCTTCGTCAAGGAGACGAATTGTTACATCCCGACGGAACTTTTCTTTTCCTTCTTGGAACATCATGGTTTTTTTCCATTGTTCAAAGAATTCAAAATCACCAAAGAAGGTTCCTCTTTTCAAGGTTACATTCGGGTATTTCGTTAACCCTGGCTGCTTGGTTTTATTATATGTCGGGCTACTACCTTCCCGGTATTCAATAACCTCAGTTTCAAAGTCAAGTCCACTCACTTCGGTAAAACCGATTCTAGTTCCGCCCCAATCCAATTGGAAATGGAACTTGGGAAGTGGATAATTTTTTTTAGGATCGTTTGACATAACTTAAGATTTAAGCGTTTATGTTATTTACATTTATTTGCAGGATTGACCTCATTAATTGCATTTTCGAGGCTTTGCTTGCAAGCAAGCAAGGCGTCTCGTTTTTCTTTTGCGGAGTCCAATTCTTTCTTGAGTCCATCTACATTCTGTTTGGAGTTCAGGTAATCGACTTCTAGTTGGCGATAATATTCATCGCTATCGATTGGAAGATGAATGGCGGGTTCTAAGCAGCAACATTCATTGCCTTCAGAACTTTTCACAATCTTGCTGGATTCAGGATAAGCAGTGCTATCTGGATTGGAACCTTGGTTGCATTTAAATTTATCCTTCCAGTATTGAATCACTCTTTTCAATCCATATTCCTCACAGATATTGATATGCAGGCCATAGGCCAATTCAACAACCGCTACTACCTGAGGGATCATAATATCTCGGGTCAAGATTACAGCATCCAATTTTTGACCATAGTCTTCCAGTAATTTCATTATTCCAATTCCTGGAGATAACTCAGGTCTTTTCAAGCAATTGATACAGAGCAATAACTTATCATATTGGGATTTCAATTTGTCTACGCGGTTATAGAGGTCTTCAACCATGCAAAAAAGGATTTCAATAGCCTTATTGGTTTTATCGGTCACTAGACATACTTTTTGCAGTAAAAGGATAAAAAGTTCTAATTGTCGACAAAGAGCATCAGCATTTTCATCAGTTGCTTCCCAATCTGCGAACCAAGCTTTGAGCCGATCTCTTTCCTCCACACTGAGGTTATATTCCAGCTCTTTGTTACTGGCATATGCATTAGCAGATTTCCAATCTGCTGTGACTTGCACAAGATCGCCTAACCATGCCTCATAACAACAATCTCCCCCATTTTCATTGGGATTAGGTTTTTGATCACAACAATCAAAAATATCTCTATCTAGCGTGCTTACTTCATTATAGCTTAACATAATCGTGTTATTTAGGGTTACTATTAGTCGCAACTTGCGCCATCATTATCCTTGATGCAATAGATTTCGGTGACCTCTTTACAGATATCACAGATATCACATTTACATTTTTTGAATCTGTTATTTTCATCATTCGAGCCTTCATTACATCCGCAATCGCCAATACAATTACATTTATGGCAACATAAATAGTCTTTAACCTCCACGAGTGTTTCTAGTTCATTCCGTTTATTGTATAAAGCATAACTGGATTGAGTTTGAGACTTGATAGCGAGGGTAAGATCATCTTGGGATTTTTTAAGTCCGGCCGTGGCATTAATGATTTGTGATAGGATTAAGTCATCAAATGTTTTGGCATTTGTAGCGAAATCCTGTTGGAATTTCTCCAAGGATTTAATGTTAGAAAAAGATTGAATGCCTATGATATCGGAGACGGAGTTGCAGATAATATCGATTTCCTGGCTTAGTTCAATTGGTTTTTCAACCAATTTTTGGAGTACTCGGCATGCATCCTGACACTCATTTGGCAATTGATTACTTTCAGCTTGTTTTTCATTATCATTACAATTTTCAGAGGAACAGCCTAATATTTTAAGCTGTCCGGAATTGCAACTGTCATTCATACCAGCATCTAGTTTTGCAGCTGATTCGCGGAGGTTGGCAAAAGCTACCTTTGCATTTTTAGCAGTCATGGAGACTGCTTTTAATGCGGCTAACAGGGCATCATTTTGTAGAATACTGGCAGCAACATTCTTTTTTATTTCATCCGATGCTTGAATCAACTCCACTCCTATCTTTAGTTCCAGGTTGCGGAGCATTTGATAGTTTTTTTCCGTTTTGACAAAGACGCATTTTTTCTTTTCGTACATCATCAAAGTACCGTCTTTGGTAACTTCACTTTCACTCAATTCTCCCAATTTCCCTTTTAATCTATTGCAATACTCTTCTTTGATTTGATATAGATTTTTTTGAGTTATAGTTTTAGCTTCATTACCATTGCAATTCCCATTTTTAGGGTTTCGCATATTTGAGCTTTCTATGGTCATAACAATGATTATTTATGGTATACAATAGGTTAATTAAGATTCAGCGAGCATTTTATGCATAAATCTTAGGATAATGAATTCAGCAGGTCTGACAACGGCCATTCCAATTTCCACAATCATTCTACCTTCCCAGATATCCAATTCCGTCATTGTTTCTCCGAGTCCGATATGGACAAAGAATGCTTCTTTGGTAGATGCGCCCATTAGGGCTCCAGCTTTCCATTGTTGGGTGAGGTAATTTTCAATCATTGATTTCACTCGGACCCAGGTATTCCGGTCATTTGGTTCAAAGACGAATTGTTCAGTAGCATTTTTCACAGACTCTTCTGCCATATTAAAAAATCTTCGCACCGGTACATATCGCCATTCATTATCATTTCCGGCCAATGTTCGGGCTCCCCAGACAATGGCAGGTCCGCGACCTGGAAACGAACGGATTACATTGATAGATTTACCAGCTGCAGAATCTACATTGAGGTTCATTTGTTCCTTTTGGTTGATCAGATATTGAGGTCGGATAGCATTGCTCACATTAACATTTGCAGGAGCTTTCCAAACACCACGTGCATTATCAACCTGTGCATATAAGCCTACAATTGCCGCCGATACTGGCATCAGCATCTGAATATTTGAAACAGCACTTTTGGCTTGAAAATACTTTTCATTATTAACGGCCAATAGTTCTTTCAGATTTGCAGCACCGGGAACTCCCGTTACTATTACTAATTCATCATTATCTTTATTGGGATCTCCTACTACTTTATAGGAATAATCAATAGAGGTGTAAAGCTTCGGAAAATATACAGCTGCATATTTATAGAAATCCGTTGTTCCCGATAATGTACTTCGAAGAAGTTCAACATCTAAGCTCCATTGATCTAGGTTTTCAGCATTATGATAGACATCCAAAACTGTGAATCGGTCTTGAAGTTCGACACATTGCTTGATTGCTTCGGTATGAATATCATAGTAATCCGTGGCAGAACTCAGGTTCATGGAATCTGGAAAAACTAATAGGGTAACCTCATTGATTTTGGCGACTTCCTTTAAACCATCTAAGAGATCAGCTACAATAATCGTCCCTCCAGAATCGGAATAATTACCTACCGATGTAATCCAGCAAGGCCCCCCACCATTCGCGAAGAACAATTGCATGGAATAATACATCAGGAATTTAGATCGTTTGGTTTCGTCCATTTTGCCATTTACGGCAGAATTAGGTCCAAATTCAACGGATAGGCCTTCTTTTTCAGGATCGGGATAACCAAAATATTGCTCGTATTGAAGCATAGATTCAATACGCCACGGTTTATTTCTGAGGTCATCATTTTCTTTCCATTTTGCATTCTCAGTGTATCCAATAAAAGCTGGAATTGCAGTTTCAACCGAAGCAATGGAAGGCGGAAGATGTGGTATTTCTTCAATATATACTCCGGGGGTTTTATATTCTTGCATAACAATAGATTTTGGTTATTATTATTTTTTACAATCAAGGTTCTAATGGAAACAAATCAGATTCTGGAACCATTATTTCACTGTATATTTTATTATTTTCTATTCGGCAGTTTGAATTTGAAGATGGATTCGGGAGATATAAAAAGCTACTATCAGGATTCTGATAGAGGGTTATATTTGAAGTTAATGGCCGCGGAAGTTTGGATATCAAAGTTCCGTCAGTAGAGTTTAATAAATCTGGGAATAGACCGGTTTTTAAGGCTTTACTCTTATTATTTACATACCTCCAAAATGAAGATTTACTTCTAAGATTGATTTCAAAAATGGGTGTGGGAGGATCGATAATATTAAATTGATTTTTTCTGCTAATCAATTTTCCTGAGGCATCAATAATTTTGAATCCATTGATGTTGCTTTTTATCTTAAATAATATTAGCCCGACAGAATTTCTTATTTCCGATTCGTTGTTATAAAAAACTACTTTATGATTTTGGCTATATCCTGTCGTATTGGAAACTTCAAGGTCATAGAGCAATTGATCATTGTATGGATCGTCTGGCAGCATTCGAATCAATTTGGGATCCCAAACAATTTGAACCTTGGACATCGGGTTAACACTTTTGACATTAATCTTTTGAACCAGTGTTCCGGTGGAGTTTTTGAGTTTGAATGTTGCATTCGTAATGTTGTTGGCATTCAAAAAATTGTAAATAAAATTCGGAGGAACAAGCAGGCGATCATTTTCATTAGCATAGGCTTGACCTGCAATAGGTTTCCAAATCTTCGTATCTGAAATATCAGAATAGAAGGTTCTAATATCATTGGATCCAAATTTTGCAATTTCACCCTGTTCGTAAGTTTTGGCAGCATCGAAATCGGAAACATCGGCGGTTAAATAAGGAGAATTCCGGTTTCCTGATAATGTAGCATCATTTGAAAAGAGGTAATATGCATTCATAAAAGAATTCATTTTTGCATTACTTACTTCATTTAATTTTGATGATTTTTTATAAATAAGAATTGGAATAAGCAAGTTGTCCGATAACGGATTGATAGGTTCATAAGTAGTCATTCCACTAGGGAGCTTCTTAGCACGAACCGCAACCAGGATTTTACATCCGGAATAAGTAGGAAGTAATTTTAGGTTATTATTCTTAAAGATATCTTCCTGAGATTCGGGGGTTAAAAAATCAATATCATCATTGATATAATCCTCAAAAGATTGAAATTTCTTAAACAAAAAATCAAGTCGATCTAGTTGGTTAGCGAGCTCAAAAATGTTATTCCCTGATTTCTCTGTTTGATAAAATTCATGGTAGAGTTTAATCTCAAATAACGATTTATAGAGCGCCTTCATCTTATCAATTTTTATTGGATAGGTTAGTTTGTATTTCTTCGATTAGCGGTGCATCTTTAACCTTAGCATGTTCAGAAAGCGAAATCAATCTGAGTTTATACATGGCAAAAGGAACCTGCCTTCCGCCCAACGATCCCCATAAATAATTAATCTGTTCAAAGGATAAAGTATAGAGGTCCATACAGAAGGAAAATTCAATATTCTGATCAGGATCATAGGGGTTTACATAATTAAAGTTGTTTTTACTTTGCAGGAAGCTAATGACCAAGGATAATCTTTTCAAAGCGAGCAAGTAATTGTCACCTGCATAATTGCAAGTGATTAGTACATATAAGTTTATGTTTACCGGTGGATTTTCGTAATAAGCATTTCCATTCGAAGTTCTTTTCAAGGAGGTTTGATTTTTCAATGTATTTTCCTCTTCAATATTAACCAGTGTAATTACGATATTATCAGGAAGCCCTGAGCCCGCTGAGGTTTCAGCCAAGCCAATATTATCAACTATAATATTAGCTGCAGAATCGCCTTTGGAAGCTAGATAAGACGAAAGATTGTCCTTGAATAATATGAGTGCCTGATCAATCATTTTGAAAGGTTATACGAAGCTTGAGTGCTTCTAGTGGAGAATATTAATTCAGAAATAAATTTCCAGATTAAAGGAACACAGGACAATAGCTATCAATAGTCATTTGATTTTTTATACCATATCAAAGAGGATGGCAAACTTCGTCAATTGACAAAGATTATTGATTTCCAGTTTATTAGTTATGTTTTTCCGATGATTATTAACGGTATGAATGGAGATAAATAAGAGATCCGATATATCTTGACTTGATTTACCTTCTACAATCAATTTAATAATTTCTTTTTCTCTTTTACTCAACAACATTACCCGGTTACAATACTTTTGAAAATCACTTTGATCAGAAAAAGAAACCTGTTTATTTTCTGATTTATTTAATTCGAAGGCATACCGAAACAAGATAAAATTGTTTGAGTCCTGATGAATAAGGGATAGTTTGGAGGTAGCAAAATACCATTTATAATCACTTTTATTCTGTGGTCTATTTTTTTGAAAGAAGAAGTATACTTTATTAAGGTTATTTTGTTTAAAGGCATGGTAAAGATTAGATTTTAATACCACATTATCTTCGGCAGGAAAAAAGAAATCAAAATATGCAAGCCAAATTTGTTCTGCATCAGGATGCACTTGGTTCAACATTTCAGTTCTACATTTGTAATTCAATACTTTGGAGGTTTCGTTGTGATTTTCTACAAACAGATTTCCTACATAAAAATCTCCTATTTCTACTTTCAGAAATTTCTGCTGTAAAATCTGACTTAGCATCTCAATAATATGTTTACTAAAATCATATTTTGAGCTTATCTGAGAATTCTGTAAGAGGCTCATTGCATTAATCAATTTATAGTTAGTGTTTGTACAGTTGAAATTGATTTTAAACCAATTTTGATAGTCATTAGTAATAAAACTAATTGGAATTGGTTATTTATAAATCCTCAATGAGTGAGTACTTGAAAAGAATGAGTAAGTAATAGTAATAAATTATTGAAGGCTGTTAGAAAAACGGAGTCTATTAGAAAATGAGAGAATTATAAATTAGGATACAAAATATAGAAAAATAAATGATAATATTTAATATTTCCCTAAAACCGTTAACAATATTTCACTTAAAACAAGATATTTATTTAGTAGGAAATGAAAATTAGGGTGTTTTTTAGCATAAAAAAGGGAGGGCTTAAAGCAAAAAAAGCCGTCTAAACTTTCGTAAAGACGGCTCATAAATAAACACTCTATAACACCTAATATCCTTTGTTTTGAACGAGTTTACTGTTATTTCTAATTTCCGCAGTAGGTTTAGGGAATAACAATTCTCTTTCAGTTACCACAGGTCCATAGGAGAACTTGTGACCAACATAATTATCAAACTTTTTGGTAGTTACATTGAATGCTTTTCGCAGGCGTACCATATCGAACCAGGTAATATTTTCATAACATAGCTCATGCCAGCGTTCCTTCCATATTGCTTCGCGCAATTGTTCTTTAGAAAGTCCTGCAAGATTTGGCAGTTGAGCTCTTTTACGGATGGCATTGACTGCATCATAAACTTTTGCACTAGGTCCAGCTACTTCATTGGCAGCTTCAGCATGCATCAATAAGACATCCGCATATCGGAGGATTGACCAATTCAGATCACTGTTGGTGGTGCTAGTTTGAGCAAGCTCATCAAAATGTTTGTACAAGAAGTATGCACCAAGATTGACTTCTTTGGATCGGTCAGACTCATGGGTAAATTTTGTAAAGAAAAATTGTTTTTCCGCGCGTCTCAAATCTTTTGCATCATAGGATTCTACAAAATCTTTTGTTGCATATATTCCACCTGTTTCATCGGAATAAGCTGATATATTCTTATTATACGGGATAATAGCCACCTGCCAATTGGAAGGAATGACTTGTGTTTTATACTGTATACTGAAGATATTTTCCACTCCATTTTTCTTTTTGGGATCATGTAAATCCGCATAGGTAGGGAACAATTGATACTGTTTGGAATTTATTACTTCCTCTGAAGCCTTGGCAGAAAGATCATAATATGCAGCACCTTTATTCAATGGAAAACCTGCCATAGTTAGATAAACCTTAGCCATGAGTGATTTGATAATTCCCATATTTACCTTCCCACTTTGGTCGGCCCAAGGTAATCCTGAACCTTCCGCCACTTTTAAGTCACTAACAATTAATTCATAGACCTTTTCAACGGATGACTGCTCTGGATATAATTGTTCTGAGGTTAAGCTTACTGCTTCTGTCACTAGCGGGATTTCACCAAACATTTGGACGAGATTAAAATAATAGAAAGCCCTCATGAAATGTGCTTCCCCAAGTAATTTCTTCTTTTCGGTTTCATCCATTGAAATTTTGGGAATATACGTGATGGAGAGGTTTGCATTTCCGATTCCTTTATAATAGGTTGTCCAAAAGTCCAATCCATAGCCATTATCAGAAGTATTCCGAAGATCTTTCACGTAATAGCTATTTACAGCCTGTCCAAGGTCGGTTGCAGCCAGTCCTGTAGCAAACTCAAGCATCATCCAGGTTCCACCACCAAAACCACTGACCATTGGATTTCTTAAACTAGCATATATCGCGCTAATTGAACTTCGCGCATGTTCAGGTTTTGTGAAATAATTCTCAACAGTAAAATTACTAGGGTCTGATTCATCCAAAAAATCAGAACAGCCCATTAAGGCACTGAATGCTAGCACACTCGCTGTAATTTTAATAGTTCTATTTATATGTTTTATGTAATTCATGATAATCCAATTAAATTATAAGCCAATGTTTAATCCAAAAGTGAACACCCTAGGTCTTGGGTAATCATACATTCCGTAACCTTGATCGAAAGGGTTTCCAGAGTTAGAAACTTCAGGGTCATAACCTGCGTACTTGGTCATTACAAAGAAGTTTTGAACGGAAGCGAAGAATTTCAATCGATCTAATTTCATCCGAGAAACTACATCAGGGTTCACCGTATAAGAAAGCATCAAGTTTCTACCACGTATAAATGAAGCATCAGAGACTTTATGGCTATCATTATTGGTTGTATAATAAGCATTTATAGGTCTTACCTGAGCGATATCGGTATTTTGATTGTTTTCAGTCCAGGCATTCAATACTGTTTTATAGCTATTGGCAATACCTTGTCTATCTTCAGCGGAGTGAATACTTCTATCCAAGACATCATTCCCAAACATATATTGGATATCGATCAATAGAGAAAGGTTTTTATATTTGAAGGTATTTGAGAAAGTACCGTATCCATCCGGAATACCACGTCCGATAATGGTTTTATCATTATCATTGATTACCCCATCGGCATTAATATCCTGGTATTTGACATCCCCTGGCAGCATATTATATTTTTTAGCTTCTGCTGCTTCAGCCGATCCCCAAGTTCCTAAGTGTTGAAATCCCCAGAAAGAACCTACAGATTCACCTTCACGGATAATTGTTCCGCCGCTATAAATATCAGCGCCTCCAATTAATCTTAGTACTTGATTTTTATTATAAGAGAAATTGAATAATCCAGACCAATTAAAAACGTCATTTCCAATATTGGCTACATTGATTCCAAACTCAATACCATCATTCTTCATACTACCGATATTTCTAAAGATGGTTCCATAACCACTTGACAAAGGAATTGGGGCATCCAAAAGCATATCATTCACTTGTCTATGGTATAGATCTAATTCGAAATTCAATTTATTTTGGAATAAGCCTAACTCAAGTCCTACATCTACTTGTTCTGTTCTTTCCCATTTCAAGGTAGGGTTTGCAATTCTTCCGGTTCCAACACCTACCAACCGATCTCCCCCTTGTATGATTTCATAATTTCCCATTCCTGCTAATGCTCTATACGCTGGGATTTCAGAGTTTCCTGTAGCACCATAGCTCATTCTAAGTTTCAGATTTGAGATGGATTCAGAATCTTTAAGGAAGTTCTCTTCATTGATTTTCCAAGCTACAGCTGCAGAAGGGAAAAAGGCATATTGATTATCTGCACCAAATTTTGAAGAACCATCAATACGACCTGTGAAAGTGAAAAGATATTTATTTAACAAGGTGTAGTTAATTCTGGTAAAATAAGAGTTTAATCCATTGGCATTAGCACCAGACGAAGGTGCATTCATGGTTGCACCCGCACCGAGATTATTAAATTGGTAATAGAAGTCAGTGTATTTACTGGAGCTGGCATAGGACCCGAAGTAATCTGTATGCTGCCATGAGAAACCAAGCATGGCATTGATGGAATGGATATCTCCAAAGTCCTTCAGGTAAGTGAAATAGTTTTCAAATTGCCAAGAATTGAATCTTTTATTATCCACGTTTGCAGTTCCATCACTGGAGATATATTGCAATCCAGCAGCTGCAGCATAATCTTTTCTTTGGTTAATGATATTTGTTCCGATTGAGGTTCTAAATTCCAATCCATCCAAAAGTTTGATATTGGCATACATATTACCAATAAAAGGTTGTGTTGAAAGGTAATAAAGGCGTTCATCGGCCACACGAATTGGGTTATCACCACCTTCCATTCCTGGATAATCGCGGTTACTGGCCCATTTTCCGTCAGGATAACGTACAGGGATTAAAGGTAATGCTTCCAAGACTTGGCGCATCATGGTAATTCCACCGCCACCTAATTCATCCACTTGTTTATCTTTCTGATCTGTATAGCTTAATACTCCTCCTACTTTCAACCAGTCCCGGATTTCAGTATCAAATACAAATCTTGCTGAATATCTTTTTTGCCATGATCCATAAGCTACCCCTTGTTCATTCCGATAATTTACAAACCCACCATAAGAGCCTTTATCATTTCCATTGGTAAAGCTTAACTGATGATTTTGCGTTATAGCATTTCGGAAGGCTTCTTTTTGCCAATCTGTATTATACAAAGGTTTGCCATTGGCATCAAAAATCAATGGATTCGTACGTTTGGTTTTAGGATCGGTGTATTTTGTTCCTGTTGCCCATCCTACAGGGTCAAATTTTTTAGCATTTTCGTACGCCATTTCCTCGACAGCCAGGAATTCCTCAGAGGTTAAAACTGGCAATAATTTAGGGGCATATCCAACACCAAGGTCAACATCATAACTTGCTTTTCCTCCCCCTGCAGTACCTCTTTTGGTAGTAACAATCACTACCCCATTTGCACCACGAGCACCATAGATTGCGGTTGAGGAAGCGTCTTTAAGCACTTCAACGGAAGCAATATCATTTGGGTTGATGTAATCAATTGGAGAGCTACCATTCTGAAGACCATCACGGCTCATGATTACTCCATCAATCACATAGAGAGGGTTGTTTGTCGTAGAGATAGAACTGGATCCACGGATTCGGATATTTGCTCTTCCACCAGGTCTTCCGGAGCTTGTAGAAACATTAACACCGGTAATTTTACCCCCCAAAGCTTGGTTTAGATTGGAAGCAGGTCTTTCATGAAGTGCTTCGCCTTGAACAGTACCTACAGCTCCAGTCAGGTCACTTTTTTTGACCACCCCATAGCCTACTGCAACAACGACTTCCTCAATGGATTCGGAAGAAGAGGTTAATTGGACATTAATAACATTTCGATTGTTTACTGCTTCGGTATGGGTATTATAGCCCATATAGGTAAAGGTAAGATTTGCAGCCGCCGTAGTTTTAATTTCATAAGCACCATTCGCATCGGTGCTAGTACTGGAGTTTCCGACACTACTTTTAATAGAGACGCCTGCCAGGGCATCATTCGTAGTTGAGGATACTCGACCAGTAATCGTGATTTCCTGTGCATATGTCATTTTTACTAGTAAGAAAAACAACAATAAAGGAACACATCTGATGTAGGTTCTCATCATAGTTATAAGTTTAAAAGGTTTATATTGAGTTATTTATCTCTCAATTCACTGGAATTCCTGCATGCCAAAAACCATTTCCTTATAGCCAAATCAATTCTACATCGTTTCAAAAGAGAAACAATACATCTCGCTGAGTATATTTTGCTATTTCCTCAGGCTATTTTTGATATTTTTTTTAAAATCTAATTTGCTCTTTTATTAGAATATCTTTTTAAAATCAGGTATTAGGTATTAGGTCAATTGTCTGAACACGATTAGGTTGTTCCATAATAAGTTATTCCGAATATAGAGTTCATTTTTGGAATAGGTATCCTGTACTATCCTGACATTTACTATTTTCTATTCAGCTTTCCTGACAAATTCTTAATTTCGTCAACATAAACTATATGATTAAATGAAAAAGTTATTAGTATTTCTATTATTAGGTTCATCGGTTGCCTACGGTCAGCGAGGATTTACGATAGATGAGACTGTATATGGTCCGGGTAAATATGCTGCAAAGACTTTGCCGGCCTCAAAATGGATAAAAAACATGGATGCTATTTCGAATTTGGATAGTACCTATCAAAATTTGGTAAAGCGAGAAGCAAAAAATAATTGGCAACCTGTGGCATTGGCTTCAGTGACTGAACTTCAGACTGCCTTGAAAAAGATTCTTCCAAACGAAGAGATAAAGCTTCGTAATTTTCCGACAAATTACAACTGGATAGATTCTCAAAACATTCAATTTGTTTTTGAGGGTAAAAACTCAAGCTATTTGGTAAACTATGACAGCAAGCAGAAGGAAGCGAAGATAAATACAAGTTTGCCAAAGGATAGAGCTGGCGAAGAATACAGCCATTCGAATAAGCAAACAGCTTATTTAGTTGGCAATAATATTGAGATTATCAAAGCCGATGGTAGCAAGATAAAAGTCACACAGGATACCGTTGATGGAATTGTGAACGGAAGTTCGGTAGTCCACCGAAATGAATTTGGAATAAGCAAAGGAATGTGGTGGTCCCCTGATGATAAAAAGTTATTGTACTATAAGAAAAATGAGACCATGGTCAGCAAATATCCATTAGCACAATGGGATACCCGAGTTGCTACCATTAAGGATATCCGTTATCCAATGGCTGGGATGAAAAGTGAAGAAGTTACTTTGAACATCTACGATACGGAAACTGGCAATTATGTTCAATTACAAACTGGAGAACCTAAGGAGCAATACTTAACCATCGTAACTTGGGATCCATCGGGTAAATATGTATATGTAGGCGTATTGAACCGTGGTCAAGATCATTTGAAATTAAATAAGTACGATGCGGCCACAGGATCTTTAGTTCAAACCTTATTTGAGGAATCTTCAAATACTTGGGTAGAGCCACAAGTATCATTAGTTTTTGTTCCGAATAATCCAGATTTATTTTTATATCAAACTGATAAAGATGGGTTTAACCAACTTTACTTATACAATACTCAAGGGAAATTGATTAAGAAATTAGGGTATAACAATGCTATAGTTACTGATTTTAAGGGCTTTGACGAGAAAGGTAAAAAAGGATATTATATTGCTTCCATCAATCAAGGAATGGAGCGACATTTATTTGAGGTTGAATTAAAGTCAGGTAAGACGGTTCAACTAACAAAAACAAATGGTATACATAACGCTTCTGTAAGTAGTTCTGGAGAATATGTATTGGATCAATATAGCAATTTAAGTACGCCAAATGTTGTGCAGATCAATCATCGCAAAACAGATAAGACGGATAATTTAGTTACAGCTGCCAACCCCTTTACTGGCAAAATCGATCTTCCAAAAATTGAATTTAAAAGTTTTACCTCCGCGGATGGAAAAACGTCATTGAATGCGAGGATAACCTATCCATCGAATTTTGATCCCAATAAAAAATATCCAGTAATGGTTTATTTATATGGAGGATCGCATGCACAACTTGTAACAGACCGTTGGTTAGGTGGAGTTGGATATTTCGATTTATATATGGCTCAAAATGGATATTTAGTTTTCACGATGGATAATCGAGGATCAGATGCTCGGGACAGGGACTTTACTCGAGTAACCCATCGGAATTTAGGAGAAGCCGAAATGGCTGATCAATTGGTGGGGATTAACTATTTAAAATCACAACCTTATGTAGATGCAGATAACATGGGAATCTTTGGATGGAGTTTTGGGGGCTTTATGACAAGTTCCTTAATGACCAAGCATAATGATATTTTTAAAGCTGCGGTAGCAGGTGGTCCGGTAATGGATTGGAAGTATTATGAGGTGATGTATGGTGAGCGTTATATGGATACTCCAGAAGAAAACCCCGAAGGATATGAAAAAACATCCATGTTAAACAAGGCGGATCGACTAAATGGTCACTTGTTAATAATTCATGGTGCTCAGGATCCTGTTGTAGTTCAACAACATAGTATGGATTTTGTACAAAAGTGTATTGAAGCGGGGAAACAAGTCGATTATTTCCTTTATCCTACCCATGAGCATAATGTAATGGGCAAAGATAGAATCCATATGTATGATAAAATTGCCAAGTATTTTGATTTATACTTGAAGTAATCAAAGTTCGAGCTTAAAAAATCCCTAATACAAGACTGTATTAGGGATTTTTTATTTATTAAGAGTCGATTTGAAAAAACAATGGTATAATTTTCAATTCTATATAAATCCAAGGATATCATTTCTATTTTTGGGCAAAACTTAAACCATTGAAAAGGATTTTCACCATTTTTTGTTTGCTGTTCCTGATTCAAATCAGCAATGCACAGCATAGTAAGATTTCGGGTTCCATCAGGGATTCCCTAAGCATTTCCCCTATTTCGTATGCAAGTATTGGATTATTGGATAGCAAGAATAAAATAATAGATGGTATGATCACCGATAGCACTGGATTATTTGAATTTACGAATTTAAAAAACGGAAGCTATCAATTACAGGTGAAATTTATTGGTTATTATCAAAAACAATTAGGATTTGAAATCAAGGGAGAAAAAACTTTAGACTTGGGCTCAATATATATTACCAGTTCAAGTACAAATCTAGAAGAGGTAACAGTTAGAGGAAATATTGCGGGACAAAGCCACAGTAATGATAGGCAAACCTATCAAGCCAGCCAATACAAAAATGCAGTTGGGGGAACAGCCTTGGACATTGTGAAGAACTTACCTTCAGCATCTGTTGATGCAAATGGGAATATTAGCATGCGAGGGAATACAGGAGTTATTGTCTTGATTAATGGCAAGCCTACATTTTTAGATCCTGCGACCATATTAAATCAAATTGCTGCCAATGATGTTTCAGAGGTAGAATATATCACGAGTCCCACGGCACAATTTGACCCCGATGGTAAAGGTGGTATTATCAATTTAAAAACAAAAAAATCAGTTTCCAATGGTTTTGCATGGATCTTAAATTTGCAAGGAGGTCTTCCAAGTATCGACGATTATGAAAATATTGAAAGTCAAAAGCGTTTTGGAGCCGATATCTCCTTTCAATTAAAAAAGGATAAATTGGAGCTAAATGGTTCAGCAAATTATCTTCGAAATGACAATGCTGGATTTAGGGATGGAGATGTGAATACGATAATTGGGGATCGACAAACCTTTTTTCCTTCTCAAGGTGAGCGTAGTTTTGACAAATACAATTTCGGCATCAGGTTAAACGCTGCCTATGAAGTTTCGGAAAAGCATAACCTCAATTTAGGAGTTTTAGCTTCTAGAAAATTTCAAGATAGATTGGCGGATATTCATTATAAAAACAGAACCATTCAGCCTTCTACCGGTCAAGAAATTTCCAGCCTAAATTACTTCAATTCGAACTTACAGAATAAACAAGGTGAATTTTACTTATTGGATTTCACCTATCAATACAAGATTAATCCTAGACATTCCTTACAGTTGGGAGCAATCTATGAGTTTGCCAATATTTATGGATCAACAAAGAATGGGAATATTGAGAACAGCATAGATACGGTTCAATGGACACACAATACCTATAGCAACCCATTACATGGATTGAGATTTTCCATTCAGCATAATTGGAAATTAGAAAATGCAGAATTGGTATCGGGTTACCAATTAAGAAATGATAGTCAGAAGGGGAATTTTGAATATTATGCCGCTGAGGGCAACCCTCAAAATCTTCACTTAGTTCCAGAATTCACAGGACGTATGAATGCAAACAATCGTGTTCATGCTCTATTCAGTCAGTATGATCGTAAATTTAGTAGAACTCAACTTTCATTAGGTTTGCGCTATGAGTATTATCAGCGAGACCTTTTGTTGTTGCACAGTAACCAAGAATATCCCTATTCCATCCATCAGTTATATCCGACATTCAATTTAATGCATGATTTGGGTTCTGGATGGTCTTGGAAATTAGCTGCAGCAAGAAGAGTTCAAAGGAACAATAATTTTGAGTTGAATCCCATTCCGGAGCGCGAACATTCAGAAACCTTAGAGCAAGGAGATCCTGAATTATTACCTGAATTTACGAGCAATGCGGAAACTGGTTTGGTTAAGAAATTTAATACCGGAAGCATATTCATGAATGCCTATTACCAACATACTAAAAATCCGATTCAAAGGGTAAACTCAGTCTATGCAGACACGATTTTACACCGTGTATTTACCAATGCAGATTATGCTTCACGCTATGGTTTGGAACTAGGGGCTGAAGGAAAACCATTATCATGGTTGAGGTTGAATGCTGGAGCGAATATTTATAATTATAAGATTTCAGGTCAGGTTTTAGATTACCAAGAAACAAGATCGAATCAGGATTGGGTTTATTCAATCAATGCGGGTTTGCAGGCGGATTTCGCAGCTACATGGAGTACAGGACTACAGGTGAACTATCTTTCAGAAAGACCTACCGTTCAAGGAAAGGATTCCAGATTTCTTACACCAAATTTCAATTTAAGCAAAGCTTTTCTGCAAGGTGCTATTACGGCACAAGTACAATGGCAGTTTATTGAATTAGGGAAATGGGGAGTAAACGAACAAAGAATAACCACATTCTCGAATGATTTTTATACGACGACGAACTATATTTATGAGAAGAATGTGTTTTTGGTAAATTTAAATTTCAATCTGCATAAACTAAATCAAATCATTAAACTTCCAAAAAGTGAGTTTGGGGAAAAGGAATTCTAGGTTTTTTGATTTTTGAAAACCGATGGAGTGATTCCTGTATAGCGTTTAAAATATTTAGAGAAATTAGATTTGTCAGAGAAACCTAAAATAAATGCAATCTCTGAGATATTGTTAGAAGTGTAATATAATAATCTTTTGGCTTCCTTGATTATATAGTCTGCAAGAACTTCAGATGCGGTTAGATTCACTTGTTTTTTACAGGCTGCACTTAGGTTTTGTGGGCTAGTATTAAGTTGAGATGCATAATGAGCAACATGATTTACAACTTGAATCTCCTTGTTGAGCAAATCACAGAACCTTAAGTATAGATTATTTTGAAAAACCTTTAACGAGTGATTTTGATTTGTGTTTTCAAGAATTTTGGACAGCATTGCTTTAAATAATCCTTCTTGGGCAATTTTATTATTTTCATTCTCCAATAAATTACAGATCGATTGGATGCTATGCGCATCATTCAAAGAAATATGATCAAATTGCTTGACTTCATCAATTAGACGACTTATTTCTATATCTAAACTTTGTTCGACAAAAAGTTTCTTCACAAGGAGGACATAACCTACAACTGGATTTTCCAATTCCCAATGATGTACATTATCTTTTTGTATCACTAAAATACAAGGGGTCTTTACTACGGCTTCTCTCCCATCCATAAAATGTTTTCCGAAGGTTGAAGATAAGAATACCAATTCCAGGTAACCATTATGTTTATGAGGTTTAGTAATATTTTTTGAGCGGTCAAAAACTGCCACTTTAATAAGTTTTTGGGGTTCTAATTTATCTTTTATTTCAATTTCCTTAGCAGCCATGTTTTCATTGTGAGAAATCCTCGTTACCAAAGATATCTTAAAAAATATTGGTCAAGAAAAAGGTTAGGTAAAATTTTCGGTGCAAAATGATGTTAGAAAAGGTTAATAATAATTAAGTCCGCAATAAACTAAATATGTAAATTACGAACATCATAAAACTATTAGAGTCATTATATGCGAAAAACCTTTATAACATTAGCATTAGCACTGATATTAAACCATTCGATTGCACAAGAGAAGCAAGTTATCGCCGAGGACCCGAAAATGGAATGGTTCGATGATGCGAAATTGGGGATCTTTATACATTGGGGGATTTATTCTGTAGATGGAATTTCAGAATCTTGGGCGTTTTTCAATAATTATATTTCTCATGATAATTACATGAAGCAACTTCAAGGATTTACGGCTAATAATTACAATCCGAAGGAATGGGTTCAGTTGATAAAAGATTCAGGAGCAAAGTATTCAGTAATAACTACGAAACATCATGATGGGGTTTCCTTATGGGACAGCAAGATGGATCAGGCGACCACGGTTTACAAAGATGCAGCAGCTAAGAAAGATGTATTAACCCCATTTGTTAATGAATTAAAAGCTTCAGGATTAAAAACTGGATTATATTTTTCATTACCAGATTGGAGTCATCCCAATTATGATATTATTACTCGGACTCAAAAGCGCTACGACATCAAACAAGAAGCGAAGCGATGGAATAAATTTCAAGATTATTATCAAGGTCAATTAAAGGAATTATCAGTTTCATATAAGCCTGATTTAATTTGGTTTGATGGGGATTGGGAACATAGTTCAGAAGAATGGAAAGCGAAAGGGACCTTAGACCTATTACGCAAGTACAATAAAGACATCATCATAAATTCCAGGTTGAATAACCATGGCGATTATGCAACTCCAGAGCAAGGAATTCCAGTTCAGCGTCCAAATCATAGGTATTGGGAATTATGTTATACGATGAACGATTCATGGGGTTATCAGCCCTTTGACAATCATTACAAAAGTCCGAATATGATTGTAAGAACCTTGATTGAGTGTTTGGCAATGGGTGGAAATTTACTTTTAGATATTGGTCCGAAAGCCGATGGAAGTATTCCAGCGGAGCAAGTTGCAATACTGAAGGAATTGGCAAGATGGACGAAGAAATATTCGGAAGCGATATATGGAACCCGAGCAGGATTACCACAACAGGTCTTAAATGAGAAAAACAGTTTTTCAAAGGATGGCAAAACGGTATATATTTACTTGGATCAGGTAAAGGATTATGTTGAATTTGACGGTTTGGAGAATGCTCCAGTAGAAGTCAAGATGTTAGGCAGCAATGAAAATGTAGAGTTTACGCATGATGGGTTAAAGCTAAAGTTGCAAATTCCAAAGGATAACTTTGATCAAGTAGCCTCTGTTGTTGCTGTAAAATTTGATAAAGCACCGAGCATTAGTGCGGCTATATTACCGGAAGCTTATAATCTGAGTACTATTTTGAGTAATAAAAACAGTAAGGAAACGATTCGTGAGATTGCAAAGGCAACTTCATTGGGAAGAAATTTATTAAAAGGACGAATTAATGATGATGGAAGTAAATTAGATTCGACTTTAAATTTTCAATCAGAAGAAACAAAAAGCTGGGTCAAAAAACATGCTGAAGTGTTACAAGATGCACTTCCAGGTATCCCAGCGAACCATTTCAATGGAAAAACGGCATTATCAGCAGATAAACAAACTTTATATTTATTTGTGGAAGGCGAGCCTATGGGTCCAGTAGCTATTAAGGGATTAAAAAATAGTATCGCCCGGATTCGGATAGTTGGAGAAGGATCTATGATTGGCCATGAGATTTACAACAAACTCTATTGGAGTGCCACACCAGGAATAGTATATATTGATATTCCTAAGGAGAGGCTAGATAAAAACCTGACCGTTATTGCTGTATTATTAGACAAGCCTATTGAATTGTATTCAGAGGAAGTTGGAGCAATTGAAAGTAATCTTTAAGAGAATAAACGAATATGGATTTAGGGATAAGTTTTAAAGACTTATCCCTCAATTATTTTTACGATTTCTGTGAAACCACTATTTTTTGCGTGTTGTAATGGAGTTATTCCATCTTTATCAGGAATATCCATTTTAGAACCAGCATCTTTTAGGATTTGGACAATTTCTTGGTAATTTTTAGTGCCATCACCTAAAACAATCGCTTCCATTAAGGCAGTCCAGCCCAATCTATTGACATGATCAATCGGATAACCTTTAGTATTCGCCAATAATCGAACTGTTTCGACATGACCACGCTCACATGCAGGAATCAATGCAGAGCCATAATAACGGTTAAACACATCAAACCTAGCGCCATTAGATAAAAATAATTTAAGCATTTCTGTCTGCCCAGTAGCACCAGCAAAGAGAAATGGACTATCCAAATTATCAGCTTGTTGATTTACATTCGCTTTATATGAAACCAACAATTTTGCCATAGGTAAATCTTGGTTAATGGTTGCGATTAAAAGTAAGTTCCTTTTATTGGCATCGACGGTATTCACATTTTGACCTTCTTTTAACGCAGATTCTACTGCTTTCAAATTTTTACTTTCAACCAATCTTATTAATCCTTGTTGTTCCACAATTTCTATTTCTTGTTCTTTTACTGTTGCTGCTTGGCAGGAAGATAATCCTAATACCATGCAAAAACCTAATGTTAATACTCTCATAATTAATAAACTACCTTTCCTTTATAAATCAATGATTTAACTGGAGACATTCTCGAAACAGCTTCTGCTGAACAAGAAGCATCCAGGAAAACCAAATCAGCTGCATCTCCTACCTTAGGCCATACTTGGTTTCCTTTATCATCTAAGGGAATTGGTCCTGCAGTTGCTAATTTCAACATTCTAGACAAAGCCAATTCAGTAGAATAGCCATATAATTGAGCTGCGAGATTGGCTTTTTGCAAAACACTTCCAGTTCCAAATGTATTCCAGTGATCTACAATACTATCATTACCAACCATTACCTCTACTCCTTTGTTCATTAAAATTGGAATTGGCATAATTAATCCCCCAAAAGGGACGGTTGAAATAATTCCAATTTTTGCATCAGCTAACTTTTCCGCCAGTTCTTCTTGCTTTGGTTGATCAATTTTGCCTAAGGCAAAACAGTGGCTCAAGTAAGTTTTCCCTTTCAAACTTGGATTTTCGTTGACTTTATCAATGAGATATTCAATGGTCTGTACACCTGAATCACCTGTTTCATGTAAATGAATGTCAATACCTTTTTGGTTATCCAATGCAAGTTGGACTGTAAAGTCCATTGTTTTTTCGATTGCCCCATCAATACTAAAGGGATCCAATCCACCAATGAAATCAATATTCATTTTCGCAGCTTCTTTCAAATATTGGGCTGATTCAGTATAGAAAACTCCATGTTGCGGGAATGCAACTAATTCAGCTCCAAAAGTATCTTTTTTATTATCTAAAGCTTTTTCTAAATTTTTTAAAGAATCTAATTTGGAGGTAGGTTCTATATTGACATGACTTCTGGCAAATGTGGAACCATTCGATTGCAATAATTCAATAAGTTTCTCAGCTTTAAAGGTCGATGTTTTCAGCAATTCAGGCATAATTTCCTGTTCAAGAGCAATCATTCCTTTTACCCCACCCTTTCTTCTCTTAACAGCTTGCCATTTGTCTCCATAAAATGTTTTATCCAAATGGATATGCATGTCTTTAAAGGATGGTAACATCAGGTATCCTTTGGCATCGATGGCGTTAAGATCATTGGTGTTAGCACTTATATTTTTTATTTTTCCATTTTCAATTTCGATGGTAAAGAGTTCGGTTTTTGTTGAAGCAACTTCATCATCGATAAATTCAAAACCAGTTTCTAATCTTACATTTTTGAGTTTAATATTTTTCATAATAATCTTATCATTTATAGAATTTGGCGAATTTGCAGTATTGGATTTTGTTGATCCGAGGACTGTTGATCCCAAAGCCATGCCTGCCACACTCATAGCAGAATTTCTTAAAAAGTCTTTTCTTGAAATTTTCATTATCAATAGTTTTAGAATGAATCAATTAGATCCAGTATACAAAAGTAAGGAGGTTGAGGGGGAAAAATCTTGGAAGTATTATTCGGATGCTTGTAAATTTTATAACTCTTCTCGGAATTGAGAAGGTGTTAAGCCGGTTTGGCTTTTAAAAAAGTTTGAGAAATGGGCATGATCTGAAAAACCCAATTCAAATGCAATTTCTTTAATACTACTATCTGAGGTTTGCAAAAGTCGCTTGGATTCCAAAGCAATACGTTGATGAATGAGTTTATTTGCAGAAATTTTGAGGTTTCTTTTACAAAGAATATTCAGATAGTTGGCACTAATATTCAACTGATCGGCATAATATGAAAGGGATCTTTGATTCTTGTAGAATTTATCTATAAGCCAATTAAATTTAGCGAGTCTTGGATGAGTTTGGTAGATTTTGAATTCATCACTATCAAATTCAGCCTCTTTACTCACCAACGCAGCGATCACGGCTGCGCGTGCGGAAATTAACTGATTTAGAGGCGAAGAGTCAAGTAATTCTTGTCGAATAGCATTAAATTCATAACGAAGCTTCTCAAAGGCTTCGTTTCTTAACCGAATAACTGGGTGATTTTGATAGTTCGTAAAGGAGTACCGAAATGCAGGAGCAAATTGTTCTAGAAAGGATCGTTCAATCATTAATTGATAACCAAAAGATTCCGTATGAATATGCCATTTATGGATTTGCCCAGGAAAAAGAACATGAGCTTCCTGGTCACCAATCACATAATCTACAGAATCAATTGTGTGAACTCCGGATGCATTTTCAAATAAGATAATAATAAAAAAATCATGCTTATGGGGCTTCTCAATAATTTTTTCACCAATGATTTCATTGAAAATCAATTCTTTTTTGCCAGCGAATTGCTCTTCCCTAAATCCTTTCAAATCTAAGGTTGGAATAATATTATTTTCAATGGATTGATCTTTCATTCAGTATCAATTATCCTTTAAAAATACATAAAGATTCATTTTTTAAGGTATTCGATTAAATTTTTACAAAAATTGACCTCTTATAAAGCATAATCAAAATAATCAAAACGATTCCATAATTGCCAACGGTAAGAATTAAGTTGGAGTAATCTGGAAAATGCTCTTCTAAGCCAAAGGTCAATGAGTGAACCAGGCTTCTGAAGTTGATCACTTCGGCTAATCCATAAGCAACAATGGAGTTCATACCATAAATTTTTAACCAACGGAAAGGCTTTTTATTTTTTTGAACATCAATAATATAATAGAAAATCGCCATCAGAAGGATACAAATCCCTCCAGAAAACAAGGTCATACTACCTGTCCAGATTTTTTTTATTATAGGTTGCTGATAATTCCAAATCAAACTGACTACAATACATACTACAGCGGCGATGACCAACTTGATGGTAGTTCCATTAGGATCAACATCTTTACCATCTTTAATAACCTTGCCTGTTAAACAGCCCATGAGCACCGTTACGACGAATGTTAAACTACTCCAAATCCAGGTATAATGATAATGTTCTGAAAATATCCATTCATCACCTTGCCAACTCACCCCATCCATAAAATTCTGCAAGAACATTTTGTCCAAATAAATTGCGAAGTTATAATTAGGTTCATAACCTTCCCAAGTGGACATTGGAATGGAATAAATAATAAGCAGCGAGAGTCCTAAGCCGATTAACTTTTTAAAATTAAAATGTAAATAAGCAATGGAGGTAAATAAATAACCCGTTGCAATAGCTTGAAGGGTATTGGAATATAACCTCAAGACATGCCAGTCAAAAGCGAGAATATTGCCCTGCACGACCATTCCAATGATCCATAAAATCAAAAATCTTCGAACGATATGACGATAAACGTCGGGGCTATCATTTCCTATTTTTTTATCAAGAGAGAATGGAATTGTTATCCCAGTCATAAACAAGAAAAGGGGCATAATAAGGTCCCAGAGTCTAAATCCTTCCCATTCCACATGCTCAAATTGAGTTAATACGGCATGGTAAGTTGAATTATTCCATAATTTCCCAATTGCCATGAGGATAGGCTGTAAAAAAACCAGAAGGAATAGATCAAGACCTCTCAATATATCGAGGGATTCTAATCTTTGTGAGGAATTTATTTTCATTATTTCAGGGTTAGGTATTTTACTTTCTAAGCATTGGAAATTGCGAGATTCTTAGCGTTGTACAACCATAGGGGATCAATCGGATTTCCACTTCTTTAAGGTCATTTAAATTCAAGCCGTACATATCAGCCGAAGGCAATGGACCAGCCATGCCGTTGTACAATTTCCAGAAAGGCAACTGCCTTGCTTTCACCATTAATGCTAATGGTGCATTTTCACGATTCCAGGGATTTAGTTTATTAGGATTAGCGGATTCAGATAGCTGAAAAAGGGAATTCATATCTTTTTTATTGAATAGAGGAAGTCCAAAATTCCAATCTGCTTTGGGTCTTACTTCAATGAAAGAATCACCGTAAGCAACCTTTTCATTATCTGCTAAGAATACTTCTTTTTCTTCTCCGGGAATATCGAGGGCGAAAACAAGCGGTCCTCTTTCAATTGCACGAGATCCTTCATGGTAGGTTTCATAATTTAGTTCCATAGGAAAATCCAGGGTCATGATATCATTATTTTTCCATTCCCGTTTCACTTCGACTACCGTCCCAGGTTTAGCATCCATTTCAATTTCTTTTCCATTGATTAGGATTTTAGGATTTTTTGTCCATGTAGGAATGCGCAGTTGATAGGGAAATTCGAGTAATTTTTCGCGATGATTTATTTTCAAGTTTATCTTACTTTCAAAGGGATAAAAAGTCTCTTGGGAAATTTGTACGGATTTTCCAAGTTGACCGACTTTTACTAGAACTGAAGAGGGTGCATAAATCATAGAAGCAACACCTTTATTTGCTGTAGCATAATAGAGGTTTTGAGTAAACTTTGGCCAACCTTGGTGCATATTGGATGTATAGCAAGGGTAACCAGTTAATAATCCAAAGACTACATCAGTTCCTTGGTGGTTGACATCGAAGTTATACATCTGCCGTGTAATTTGGACTTGATTGGCTTGCTGGAAATATTGGCGACGCATAAAATCGTCTGAAATCTGAGTTGGCATTGCATTAAAAGCTATTTTTTCGAGATGTTCAGCAAATCCTACATCGGCTGTTATTTCCAGCATTTTCTCCAAGGAGAACATCAATTCTACGGCTGAGCAGAGTTCAGATCCTTGTGTTGGATTGCTACCATGTAAAGCTTCATCTCCACCAAACATGCCTTGTGCTTGTCCATTAAACAATTTAATATCAGCTAATCCTTGCTTCACAGCAACGAGATGATTAGGATCTTTACTTTGTTGATAATAAATAACGGGTTCCTTAAGTCCTTGGGCAAGATTTACACAGTGAATACTTCTGAAAGTTGCCAACATGTTTCTTTGCTGGAACTTTTGAGTGAAGTCAAATCCTTGAGCATGGAGAATTTCTGCTAGCTCGAGTAGTTTGGGGTCTTCAGTAATATTATACAACCAATAAACTGCTTGCAGATTGTCAGCAGAACGGTATTCTGCCCAGAAAGTCCAATGTCCTAAAGGTTTTTCATCCAGGGTTTTGAGTTGATAATGGAAATATTTGGTAAATAGGTTCAAGACTCTTTTGTCCTCAGTAGCTGAGTAGTATTGTTGTAAGATTTTGAGCATTACCATTTTTGGCCACCAATCATGGGAGTTATTTCTTTGAATACCAGGTTCGTGGTCATAATCCTTAGCTGGGCCAAAATATCCATCTTCAGATTGGCTTTGGAGCGCCCATTCAACCCAACGTTGAGCTTTAGCTTTTAAAGATTTGTCGTCTAATTGATATGCCAAGGGTAATAATCCATCAATCCAATAAGGTCCTCGCTCCCACTGGTCTCCGTCACCACCCAACCAACCATTCCGGTCATTCATGACCAAAGGATATAATTTATCTAAATGTCCTGTGGCACCGTTTTTTTGGGCATTTAGCATTTCCTTCAGCCATCCTTGGGGTTTAATGGCACCGAGAGGCAACTCCATAAAAGGTTTTTGCAAGAGTGGGGCTTTGTTTTGGATATAAGGTTGAGCATGTACATTTAAGGTTCCTAGCCATAAAATGACAGCACAAATTGAAGTTTTGAATAGAATATTCATGGTGTTAGGTTTATCAGATTTGAATTGGCAAATAAGATATTAGGTAATGAAGTTAAGGTTTTTTAAAAGGAATTGCTATTTATAATAAAGAAAAAGGCTGTATGTTTTGGGGAAAGGCTAATTCTTGGCTAAATTTAGGGGCAAAGCCTGAAAAACATGTCTGAAGAAATTGTCCGACTGGAAAATGTAGATAAGATTTACAAGACTGGAGACACAAGTATCACTGCCTTAGCGAAGAGCAGTTTAAGTTTCGAGTCCAACAAATTAACCTTAATCATGGGGCCTTCGGGTTCGGGAAAGACGACCCTATTGTCCATTATTGGTTGTATTATCTATCCAAGTTCAGGAAAAGTTTACTATAAAGACAAAGAAGTCACTAGTTTATCGGAGAATCGGCTTGCTGATCTTCGCTTACATGATATAGGATTTGTATTTCAGCAATTCAATTTATTAGAACCACTAACTGCTTTAGAAAATGTAATGCAACCTTTATTGTTGCAAGGCATTAATAGAAAAGAAGCAAAGGAAATAGCCCTACAGGCATTGGAAGCTGTAAGTTTATCTGATCGTTTACATAATTTACCAAAAAAGTTGAGTGGAGGTCAGAAGCAGCGAGTAGCCATTGCACGAGCATTAGTGACCAACCCAACGATGATATTATGTGATGAGCCTACGGCTTCCTTAGATGCGAAAAGTGCCGCAGTTATTATGGAGGAATTAAAAGAACTGTCAAAGGATGGAAAAGCCGTCATCATAGTGACGCATGATTTAAGGTTGAGAAAATTTGCTGACCAGGTGATCTATGTAGAAGAAGGAAATGTTTCAAACAAAATTCGAAATGAGGAAGATTATAAATAGCCTAGGTGTCTTGGCTTATTCGATGCTATTTTTAGGACTTTTTGGCTGCAACAATGCAGAAAAGGAGAAAACTAAAGAAAATCAAGCGGCAGTAAGTCCAGTATACCAGCATGTTATTGCTATCGGAAAAGTCCTACCTAAAGATGGTTGGGTTCAAATAAGTTCAGCAATTAACGCTGAAGTGAAGGAAATTTTTGTGAAAGAAGGTGACGAGGTGGAAGAAGGAGAAATATTAATGAAATTGAAAGAGAGCAGTGTTGGATTGGACATAAAGCAATCGGAGGCTCAACTTGAGAGTTTAAAAGCGCAACATCAATCCAGTATCAGTGATTTAGCGAAGGAGGAGATTATTCTTGAGGAATTGAGGTCAAAATATGAGATTACGAAGGCACTTTATGAGAGAAATGCTGAAACAAAAGAGAATGCCCAAAAGGATCTTTCAAATTTAAAGCAACAGCAAGAATTAATTGCGGGTCTCAAAAGCCAGATTCGAGCAAATCAAGCATCAGAAAGGGAACAGTCGATTGTTATATCAAAGAATAGGGAAAATTTAAAAGACTTTCAGGTAACAGCGCTAAAAAAAGGGATTATTTCAGAACTCAATGTTCAATTGGGACAAACTGTGAATAGCACAGATGATTTGGGAAAAATTGTAAATAACCAAAATATCATCATAGAGGCTGAGGTTGATGAATTGTTTGCAGACAGTGTTGAAGTAGGTCAGCTTGTTGATATTAATTTAGTTGGAAAAACAGCTGTTATTGGCAAGGGCAAGATAATTTACGTCAGTCCTACCTTAATGAACAAATCAATTTTATTTGAGACATCCAATGAAGCCGAAGACCGCAGAGTAAGGCGGATTAGGATTGAGCCAGATAGCAATTCATCACTACTAATAAATTCGAAAGTTGAATGCAGGATAAAAATTTAGGAATATGCTGGGATTAGCTTGGAAATTCATTCGTTTTGATCGAGCCAAGAGCTTTGGAATTATTACAGCCATTGTGATCAGTGTGTTTTTGATTGGTCAGCAATTGAGTTTATTATTTTTCTTGATGGGCTTAATGGGAAATTTGGTCAACAATGCCCCCATTGAAAAGAATGATATATGGATCATTGAATCCCAGAGTAGGAATGTGAATTCGATCAATAGTATTGATCAACGAGCGGTCCAGGAAATAGGCAGTATCCAAGGAATTGCGAAGACTATCCCTATTATATTAGCGAATGCACAAGCTACGTTTTTAGACGGTAAAACTGCGGCTGTTACTTTAGTTGGAGCCCCTGCCCCCGACTTTATCATGGGACCGATTGCTTCCAGAATTGACAGTGGAGCAGTTCAGGATTTATTACAACCTAATGCGGTAAGTGCGGAATATTTTAATGGTAGGACTTGGGAAACCAGTTTATATCTTAACAAGCCTATTGAGATCAATGGAAAGAGTGCTAAGTTGGCAGTTATTACAAGGAATGCGCAGGCGTTTGGTGCTAGTTTTATGTACACTACATTAGATAACGCGAGGATTCTAGGCAATTTTTCAAATAATAAGGTTAGTTTAATCATAGCAAAATTGACAGAAGGACAAGATAAAAAGGAAATGATGGAGATGATTAATCAGAACTTCCCACATTTAAGAGCTTGGGATGCTGAAAAATTACGATCATCGACGGTAAAGGAGATTTTGATTTCTTCAAATATGGGGATGAGCTTTGGGACCTTGGTTGTATTTGCGATGATTTCTGGTTTTTTCATTATTGGATTAACCTTGTATTCTTCTGCATTGGATCGCATCAAAGATTATGGAACGTTAAAGGCTATTGGGGCAAAAAACAAGTTTGTCAATCGGTTGATAATCGCGCAGGCATTTCTTTATGCATCAATCGGTTATGGATTAGCTATGCTATTGATTTATGGATTTAAATTTGGGGTAGAAAAAAGTGGTTTAAATATCAATGTGAGTTTGCCATTTGCTTTGTTTTTACTCTTAGTTACGATGATCATTTCTGTTGGGGGCTCCCTATTTGCTGTCCGGAAAATATCAAAATTAGAACCAGCTTCAGTATTTTAACATGAACAGAATCATCATATCTATACTAATTATATTAACTGGGATTTCTATTTCAAATGCTCAGGAACTCAGTATTCAGGAATTATGGAATGAAGTTGACAAGACCTATTCCATTCAGGAAAAGAGATTGAATCGGGAGGTTCAAGAGGAGCAATTAAGAATCAGGAAATCAGAGCGAATCCCAGTAATTTATGGGGATGTAAACTTGCAACGGAATTTGATTATTCCTACCACTCCGGTTCCAGCCATTGCCTTTGATCCCAAAGCAGATGAAGGCGCAATTTTACCATTAAAGTTTTCGACAAAATGGAATTCCAAGGCGGGAATCCAATTAGAATGGGATCTTTTCAATCCTACTAAGCGCAGTCAAAGAAAGGAGGACCAAATAAATCTAGAGAAGGCTAAGGTATCCGAACTACAATCCAAGCAAGAGTGGAAAATTAATGCGACTTTGGCGTATGCTTCGATTGTTTTAGCGACTGAGCAATATAAAGCGGCATTGGCTGATAGTATTTTATATGCGGAGATTAATAACGTCAATAAGGATCGTTATGAAGCAGGTCGACTGAGTTCGTCGGAATATATAGTTTCGCAACAGGAGTTGCTTAGAAAACGAATAAATATACATGAGTCGTGGTCCATTTTGGAAGAGGCTAACTTGGAATTAGGTCGATATTATCCGCTAGAGCGTATTTCTGTTTTAAAAAATAACATTGAAGAAATAGTAAGTTTGACTGACTCCATTGGAGAGGAAAATTTCGATCAACAACTTATTAGCTTGGATGAACAGTTAGCTCAAATACAATTGGAAGGAATTAAAAGACAAGCCTTGCCTAGTTTATCTTTCAATGCGTATTATGGAGGTCAATACTTCAGCAACAGTTTTAACATTGTCAATAAGAATTATTGGTATGGCTATAGTTATGCGAACTTGGGTTTAAAAATTCCTATTTCTGCCTATTTTACAAATTCAGCATCAGTTCGCCAGGCAGCATTAAATGAGAAGATTTTCAGGAACCAATTGAATGAAGCAAAGGATAGCGACGCAATTGATTTAAAGCAGAAATCGTCAAAAATAAATTCACAAAATAAAAGGATAAAAAGCCTTGAAGAGATCAAGGATCTCTCGGCGCAAAATAAGGCTGAAAAATTGGAGTCGTATCAAGCTGGTCGGATCCTATTGACCGAGTTTAACAAGGCGAATAGTGAATATTTAAAAAGTTGCCAGGACCTTTGGCAGGCGAAATATGATTTACTAAAAATTACAATAGAATAAGGATTATTAGGCAATAAGACTGAATTATTGTTAAATATTTTATTATCAATATTTTATTTATAATTTTAGGTGAAACAAATTCTATTTGAATTCATTCAAACCAATAATTATTTATTAACCTATGAGTCCAATTATGAGTATAGTCATCATTGCTATAGTAATCATTGCACTTGGTTTTAGCTGGTTTAATGGTAAGACCAATTCCTCTCCGGGAGTTTTTTCCGAAAATGATTATCCATTAATTCCTAATGATAAAGGGATAGTTATAGAGGGGCCTGAATACTCTGAAGTCAAGGCTGCATGTACGGATTTTTGCCATATGTATAACAAGAACGAATACAGTATTATCATCAAGCTTGTGGGAATAGACCAAAAAACCAGTTTATTATTATTTCCATATGAGATTGATTTCACGAATTACTGTTATTTAGTAAACTATCTAGAATATCCGATCAACCAACATTATCAAGCTACGGTTACAGGCTGGTTGACAGCAAAGAAGATTGATCAATGGATTCATATCAATTCTGTAAACAAAAAAATTATGGTTTATAATGTGAAGGAATTAAATAGAGGGGATGTAGTTTATTATACGAGTATGGATCAGAAGGGTTATATCATAGATTTCCAGAAGAATTCGAATGCTGAGGAGATGGAGAGTCCAATTAAGCGATATATTTCATGTGAGAAAGATGTTAAGGATTTAAATAATCTAACGGGCGAATTGATTGCATAAAATGTACAATTTGGCAAACTGTCATGTTACAGAATTTTTGTCAGGTTTAATTTTAGCCATTAAAAAATAAGAGATAAATTGAGGGTTTTAGCTAATTTTTATTGTTACTCAATATTTAAATGTTAAAAATCGTTAAAGGAAATATTAAATTATCTTTCGGCATGGAGATTGATTAATACTTACTAAATTTCATAATTTAGGTTAATAATTGGTTAGTTAAAAACTCCTCAGGCTCCCCGCCTAAGGAGTTTTTTTATTTAGGTACCATAACAAAATGTAAGAATGCTTTAAGTTATTTTTATATTTAAGTTAATTAGAAAAGAAGAAAAACATAAAATCATATTTTCCATGGCAACAATGACAAAGCAAGCTGTATTGGATGAATTAAAATCCTTGGGTTCGGATAAATTAATTGCACAGAATAAAAAGCGAGGTGCTGGAGACAATCAGTTTGGTACCAAAATGGGTGATGTAAGAAAGATTGCGGCAAAGATCAAAAAAGATCAAGCCTTAGGATTAGAATTGTGGGCTACAGGAAATATGGAGGCAAGATGTGTGGCTATCCTTATTTTAGACCCGAAACAACTGAATAATGAGCAATTAACGGCGATGGTATCATCGGAGAACTTTGCCAATGTTATCGATTGGTTGTATAGTTATATAATTAAGGACTATCGGGATAAGCAAACTTTGCGTAAAGAGTGGGAACATGCGGATAATTTGATGTTACAACGCTTAGCATGGAGTCTAATAGCTGGTAATCTAACCCGTCAACCAGAATTAGAGGATATTCCAAAATTGTTGACTTATATAGAAAAACATTTAAAGTCGGCTCCAGCAGAGGTGCAGTGGACAATGAATAGTGCTTTGGTTCAAATTGGAATAAACCATCCATCCTATCGAGACAAAGCTTTAGAAATAGGAAATAGATTGGAAGTATACAAAGATTATCCGGTTTCAAAGGGATGCACCTCTCCTTTTGCACCGATTTGGATTGATTATTTTGTTAAAAGAGAAAAATAATTAGATTAAATAATTTAATATATTATTAACAACAAATTAACATAATTAATAACAAATAGCTGATTTATTAATACAGAATCAGCTATTTGTTTTTAAAAATTTTAAATATGTAGAAATTTTTTTTATATTTATTTCAATTTACCGTTGCGACATTAACTATTGTTGGAATAAATCTAAGATATGATATTAAGATTCAATACGTTACGTTTATTTTGCTTTATTATACCTATTTTAATTGGGGTTACTAGTATCCAATCATGTGGTCCGAAAGAAATTGAGCAAGTACAGCCAGATCCAAAACCTACTCCAGATCCTGATCCAGATCCAGAACCTGAACCTCCCAAAAAGCCAAAATCAGTTTTATATCAATACTCTTCGGAGAAGAATGCTGAATTCAGGGAGTTTCACAATGGCAATTCTGTAAAGGATTTAACGGAAGGTGATGTTAAAGTACATTTCGGAAACCGTGTTACATATTTTAAAATGGATTCTATTTTAGTCAAGGAAGATTCCATGTTTGTTTATCGGAGCAAGATGCCAGATGAATCCTACCAAATCAAGTGGAACGAAGATGAATTACAGACCTATGACGCAAGTGCAAAGACCTGGAAAACCTGGGCCACAAGAAATACAGACTCGACATTAAATGTGGAGATTAGTTTTTATAAAAAAAGTCTAAACAACAAACTGCACAGTAATCTGAGTATTGGGCAACAATACGCTTTGACTGATTATACTATTTTCTTAGATAAAGATGGTACAAACAGTTCAAAATTGATTTGGTTAAGGAGAAATTTTGTATTCAATCCAATAAAGAAATAGATTATGAGATTAGGAATAATATTCGTGTTAATTAGTTTAACAATTAGCAGTCAACTAATAGGGCAACAAAAGTCTACAAAAATCTACGGCAAAAATCCTGATGAGATATTCTTAGGGGCTATTATCAGTAAAAAATCAATAAATACGGAGAAGCATGAGTTTGTTAAAATGAAAACCAATCAGAAACTACAAGCTATATCCTCGACCTTTAAATATGAATATCCTGCGATCATTCCGAGCAAGTCGAATATGAATAAAATCATAATTGATGAGTTTAATTCGGCAGGTCTTCCAACTACCACTGCGGGAGGGGCAGTTTTTTCACTTTGGTCCATACAATCATATAATGAATTAAACATTCGATTCGGCCAGAAGATGGATTTTTCTAAATGGTTTGGATTGGACCCCAAAGCCAAGATGGCCAAGTCAAATATTTTGATTGAGTATGAAATTCCATTATTTGATTTATATCTCGATCTTTTTACTGATGCAATCAATAACTATGTACAAGAAATTAAGGCTTTAAAAAATGATGATTTAATTTATATTTCAAACATAAGCTGGGGTCGCAAGGCTTTAATTTTGGTACAATCTGATTTTGATGAGAACAAGGTAAAACCCGCCTTATACAACTATCTAGATAACAAGACGTTAACAGAGGAACAATCGATTATTTTAGAAACGGCCTCTATTTCCTATAATATATTTGATGATACCGAATTGGAGCTCACAGATCCAAATCCATTAAAAACGGTAATAAGCTATATTACTGCCCCAATTACAAAGGATAATTATGGTGGAATTTTATATTTCTTTGGTAGTGAGTTAGATGGAGCTTGGTTTGAAAACAGCTTTTAAGAAGCTGATTTTTTACCAAATTCAACTTTTTTGATGACGGGAATTCCAAACAATCCATTTGATAAGTGGATATCTAAAGAATCTGGGTGGGACGTTTGTTTTCTAATATCTTCTGAAAGTCCAATCCTCTTGTGGCAATTTGCTGAGAACTCAGCTTTTACAACTTTGGGAGCTTCAAGATGATGGTCCTGGGAAATTAAAAGTTTATTGATCTTACATTTTACTTTATAGGTATTTACCTGAGTAACTGGAGAACATAGGAAATAATTCAAGGACAAGAACAAAAAAGTCAGGTAGGAACCTGAAATTATGATGCTATAAAATAAAGCTTCAAACTTTCCCGTATTTTTAAATAATCGTGTTTTTCTAAAAATAAAAAAGGCTAATAGACCGATTAGAAAGAAGATTACTATAATATTAAGCGGGATTAAAGTTTTTTCAAAAAGGAAGTAATTAAAAATATTCAGGACAAAAATTGAAAGGAACAATTTGTCAAGCAAAGTAATTTTGTGATTGCTATTAAGTTTCATATTTATCCTAAAACGTTGATTTTAGAGATGCGAATATACTAAATTCAAAGATGTAAGTATAATTTATTGTAATAGTATATTTCCAAACCTTCATTTAACAATTATTAAAATAATAAAAGAATTAAAACTTTTTAGCAACTTCATTTTCTCAATAATTAATTTTAGTATATTTGCAATTGATATCTCAAACTGGATTTTAGAAATCTTGAGCTCAAATTATTAAAATGGTTTGAACATATTTTATTGATTGATTTTTATGGTTATCATCGTATTCTTTGGAGTAATTTTATTTTTATACAGCGCAGTTATCTTCACAAACTGGTATGTGACTGGAGATTATCGATTAATGCATTATTTATATAAAATTTGGATATCAGCAATTGCCTTTATTTCCATTTACTACTACTATCTTTCCCCTTAATTTGTGCTAATTAGCATAGATTTCACCAATTGACATTTGGTTTCAGGGATTTAAAATCAACTAATTGAATTCCTAAATTTTGGATTTTTTCTTTAATTCGGGGGTCCAGAAGGATTTTAGTGACATCACTCCTATCATCACGCACATTTCTATAGCCTTCATGGCCTACATTTTCCATTTCACTGACATCCAATCCAGGGTGTTCTACAAACAAATAGGTTTTTCCATCTTTCAATTCATCCAAAGCAGCAAGGAAAGCAATGATTTTATCTTCGACAGAGGCTTTACTTTTTAGGTCTAGGTTAGGGAACATTTCAAAAATATAATCTTGGTCTTGAGGTAAATTGTATTCTTTAGAAAGTTTTTCGACCATTTTTTTAACCTGCGGATTCCAATTTCCGGACCCCATATGGGTGGAGATATGCGATATTCTAGGGATCATTTTTCTAGCTAATTCAATTTGAGCTCTAAATTCTTTTTCAATATCCTCCAACTTCCATTGATGTTCTTGAATTGAAGCATTAGGCACATCTTTATTTGGATAAATAAAGGAGTAGAAATTTCCATATTCATCCACAATGCTTTTTGCGGGGGTCAAGGGTCTCCATTTACAATTTTCCCATTCACTGGTAATCATTAAGTGAACACCTACATCAAGATTAGGATTTTCTTCCAGCATTTTTACTGCTTCCACTGCCCAAGGACAGTTTACCATCAATTCAACGGAGGTTGTAATTCCATTTTTATAAGTTTCAATAATAGCTTGATTCGCTGCGTTGAATGACCCTATATCATCGGACCTGATAATTAATTTGGGTGAATTTTGCCCAAATACAGGATTGAATAGACTTATTAACGAAAGAAGAAAAAGAGAATAGGATACTCGTAAAAAATAATTCAGCATAAAAATAGTTTGAAGTTTGATTCTAATCCCTATACTAATCAACTGATTAATAGGTTTATAAATAAATATAAAAAAAACTGCTAAGATGTGAAAGAGTTTTCCGTATTCAATATAGAAACTTAAATCATGATAAACCAAGCAGTATATATTGCGCAACTAATAAAGAAGTTGTTTGATGAATCTATTACAGATCAGGAGAAATCGGAACTGAATAAATGGGTTGAACAACATCCAAAACGCAAGCAATTTATCGAGGAGTTGAATCAGCATGACCAATTGTTTGAAGAAGCCTTACAATGGATCGAGTTAGAGAATCAGGATCAGGAAAATTGGATAAATAAATTATCTGACAGGACTTTTGAAAAGATTCATGCTCTTTCTGATAAAAAGGTTCTGGAAACAAAAAAGAAGAGATATTGGATATGGTTCGCTGCAGCATCGATAATAATAGTTTTATTTTTTGTTTGGAATATCCATCATAAAGAGGAGATAAAAATAAAAAATCAAATTGCTTTGACGCAGGTCTTACCTGGAAAATATCAGGCAACCCTTACCTTACCCCATGGAGAACAGATTGCTTTGAGTGAGAAGAAAGATATGTTGGTCATCCATGCAGATAATAAGCTTAGTTATGCTGATGGGGAATTAATTGCTGATTTATCGACTATTAGTAAAAAGGAAGAACAAATTCGGATAGAGATTCCCCGAGCAGGTCATTATAAAGTTCAGTTGGCGGATGGCAGCCAAATATGGTTAAATTCTGAAAGTAGAATAGAATTTCCATTAACCTTTATTGATAAGCGGGAGGTTACCTTAGTTGGTGAGGCTTATTTTCAGGTTGCAAAGTTACAGGACGATCTTGGGCATAGGCGTACTTTCCGAGTAAAAAGTGAGCAGCAACAAATTGAGGTCACTGGAACAGAGTTTAATGTATATGCTTTTCCATCGGAAGAAATAAAGACCACCTTAGTTGAAGGCAAGGTCAATGTTCACTCCCCATTTCAAACTCTTTCACTGATTCCCAATGAGCAGAGCAGGTTTCAAAATGGGGCTTTAGAAAAGTCTAGTATTGATGTTTCGAGTGAAATAGCCTGGAAAGACAATATGTTTTATTTTGATGAAACAACTTTGCAAGGGGCGATGAAACAATTAAGCCGATGGTATAATTTGGAAATCGTCTACCTAGAAGGTATCCCTGACACCTATTTCTACGGTCAATTTAGTCGGGATCAGCCCTTGCAGGATTTACTCAAAATATTGGAAGAAGCGGGGGTAAAATTTGATTTTGAGTCAAAGGATAACAAAAACTACCTTATTGTCCTTCCGCAGTTTGAAAAAGAGTCATAGAGATTCAATATAACCTAATTAATAATTCTAACTATTTAAATCATGAAATACTTAAATGATGGATTTGGCTTTCTGAAGCCATACAAAAAAATGAGGTGGATAAAGAAGCGGAGTTGGTTAGTAATCTGCATAATGCTTGTTTTCAGTTTAAGATTATTTGCAAGTAGTTATGGTCAATCAATTTCCATCCACGTAAAGGAGGTTCCGTTGATTGAAGTCATGAAAACCATTCAAAATCAAACCGGCCACTCCTATTTTCTTAATGGCAAAGATCTGGCAAATTTAAAAGTCAGTGCGGCATTGAACAATGCAGATTTAAAGACTACGATGGGTGCATTGTTAAAGGGAAAACCGGCGACATGGTCCATGAAAGGGAAAACTATTATTATCCGGAAGATCAATTCAAATAGCAAAGAGACAAGGTCTGAAAGTTCAGAAACTAGTGTTGAAGCAAAACAGCAAACAGTTTCTGGAAAAGTAACGGATAGCCAAGGTAATGCTTTGATAGGTGTGACCGTGAAAGTTATAAACAGCAACATTGCCACCTCTACAAATGAAAATGGTGAGTATGAATTGACCATTCCAGCGGAAGCAACTTCGTTAAGTTTTTCCTTATTGGGGTTTCAAGTTGAGGAGGTTTTATTAGAGGGTAGATCAGTTGTCAATGTCAGTTTGAAGGAAGGCTCCAATGATTTAGAGGAAGTCGTTGTTGTCGGCTATGGTACTCAATTGAAAAGAGATTTAACGGGAGCTGTTTCCAAAATTGATGGGGAGGATTTAAAGAATATGCCTATTCGGAATGCGACGGAAGGCTTACAAGGTCAAACTTCAGGGGTTCAAGTTACATCAACTGGAGGAAGTCCAGGTACACCGCCAGCAGTAAGAATTCGCGGTATTGGTACAGTGAATGACAATAACCCATTATATGTGGTCGATGGATTGCCACAGAGTGATATTGGCTGGTTAAATCCGAATGATATCATCAGTATGGAAGTATTGAAGGATGCTTCTGCAACTGCGATTTATGGTTCGAGAGCGGCTAACGGGGTCATTATGGTAACTACTGCTAAAGGTGCGCAACGTGGTAATGAACTCAGCAATCTAATATCATTTGATAGTTATTTAGGGTTTCAAAATCCCATTAAGACCTATGAGATGATGAATGCCAAAGAATTTATGGAGTATAAAAATTTAGCCAATACCAATGCTGGATTAGACCCCTATTTTACAGATCAGGATAAGGCAGATGTTTTGAAATTCTTAAAATCGAATACAGGATCTGAGGAAGGGACAAATTGGTGGAAGGAAATCAACAATAAAGATGCTTTGGTTCAGAACTATGATATAGCTATTTCGGGTGGAATCAAAGATTTGGCTTATCGTTCAAGTTTCAGTTATATGGATCAAGAAGGGATTATCAGTGGTTCGGATTATGATCGGATGTCTTGGAGAACAAATTTCAATCATAATTTGAGGGAATGGTTGTCTATTTCCGGAAACTTTGGGTTGATCAATGAAGGGCGAGGAAATGTGTTAGAGGGCAGCCCAGGTTTTAATACGGCATTTATTTCCTTTGTTGCGGATCCAATTTCGCAGGTTTATAGAACAGACCTTAAAGATATTCCAGCATTTTTAAAGGATGGTTTATTTTTAGACAGGATAGATCCCAATAATCCATGGTCTTCCTATGGGCCAATTTTGATGACGAATAAGGAAAATCCAGTTGCACAAACGGAGATTTATAAGAACAATCGTTGGAAAGGGATTGCAATCAAAGGAGGTGGTGCTGTGGATATAAAGATAATGCCATGGTTAAAGTTCAGAAGTAGTTTAGGGATTGATTTACAAAGAGGAGTTTCCAATTATTTCTTACCAAAATATTATTTAAATGGGAACCAATTCAACAACGATGCGACAGTAGGAGCTTCGAATTCGTTGACCAATTATTACGTTTGGGAGAATACATTGACCTATGAAAAGGAGATTGAAGACCATAAGATGTCCTTGATGGTTGGTACCTCGGCAGAGCAATGGAAGGGAGAATCTTCAGGAGCATCGCGTCAGGGTTTAGTATCCAATGATCCAAGCCAATGGATTATTAATGCTGGTTCCATCAATCCCCAAGCTTCGGGAACAAAATGGGAGAATGCCTTAAATTCATATTTCGGCAGAGCATTTTATTCTTATAAGAACAGGTATATGGTTACTGCGAATTTACGGTATGATGGTTCTTCCAATTTTGGAGAAGGCCGTAAATGGGGAACATTTCCATCGGTTTCTGCAGGATGGAATTTTTCAGAGGAAGACTTTATGGATGATGTTTCCTGGTTAGATGCAGGTAAGTTGAGATTGAGTTGGGGTATGATAGGAAATCAGAACATTGGTGGTGGAGCCTATTTAACAACCTATTCAGGAAATATGGGTTATTATTTATTTGGCCCCCGCAATCCACAATTAATTGGCGGAAGTAATTACATCGGAAATCCCTTGATCCAATGGGAACAGACAGAGCAATTGGATATCGGATTAGAATTGGCCTTCTTGCAGAACAAGTTACATTTCAATTTTGATTATTATAAGAAAACCACAGATGGGATGTTGTTAAATGTTCCACTACCGGCCTATTTAGGCTTTCCTAATAGTCCGTGGTCGAATGCTGGTGGAGTTCAAAACTCAGGATTGGAGTTTGATATATCCTATAAAGACAAGGTTGGAGAATTTGGTTATAGCATTGCAGCCAATGCTTCTACGGTTAAGAATAAGGTTCTTAGTTTAGGAGGTGGTGAGCCAATTACAGGTGGAGGATGGATTTCTTATTCCACTACCATGACTGAAGAAGGCAAACCAATTGGTTATTATTATGGATTTAAAACAGATGGTATTTTCCAGAACCAGGCAGAAGTTGACAATTATTTCCAAGAAGGTGCTAGGCCTGGGGATTTAAAATTTGTGGACTTGAATAATGATCAAGTCATCAACAACTTAGACCGTACGGATATTGGCGATCCTTTTCCAACATTGACTTATGGTTTTAGATTAGGAGCGGATTACAAGGGCTTTGATTTACAGGTTCTAGGACAAGGAACCTATGGTAATGAAATCATGAACATCGCAAAAATAGACATGAAATCTGGTGTTGGTTGGTATAATGCGCCTAAGGATTTGATGACAGAAGCTTGGTCACCGACTAACCCTAGTAATACGCAATTTAAAATCAGTGCTGCAAATCAGAACAACCTTCAAATATCGGACTGGTTGGTTGAGGATGGATCATACTTAAGGATTAAAAGTATTCAATTGGGTTATACCCTACCTTCTACCCTGTTTAAGAATGCTCGGATAGATAGGTTGAGATTATGGGCAGGTGCATATAATCTATTCACCTTCACAAAATACACAGGATTAGATCCAGAAATAGGCAGTGGTTCGCCATTGAATATGGGTGTTGACCAAGGATACTATCCTATTGCAAAGTCGTATATGTTTGGTGTTAATTTTAGCTTTTAAGTCATGAAAAGAAAAATTGTTAAGGCATTGGTGTTATCAGCTTTATTAATACCAATGGGCTGTAAAAAAGATTATTTGGAACGGGATCCATATGGGATTCTGAACCAGGGAGAATATTTTAAAACGGATGGTGCTGGGTTGAAGTTATTGACCAGTTGCTATATTCCAATGGCAGACTCTTGGGGTTATACGATCAATAAGGTTGCTATTGGGGATGAGGTAGTAGATAATGCCGGTGCTGGGGGTTCAGATCCTGGGGATCGACCACAGACTACCGAAGTTGGAAGAGGAAGACCCTTAGCTTCGAATGCTTTATTGTTTGAAACTTGGGCAAATCGATTCAAGGGCATCGGGAACTGTAATATTGCATTGGCAGGTTTCGAAAAGGAAGGAGCCAATCTTATACAAGATGGTAAACCAGTATCCGCCGAAACGGTGAAGCGATATATCGCTGAGGTTAAATTTCTCAGAGCATGGTATTATTTTGACTTGGTAACAGTCTTCAAGGAAGTTCCTTTGATTGTTCAAGTTGAAGATCCATCCACACGGAAAGAGAAGGCACCTATTGCGGATTTACGGGGTCAGATTTACAAGGATCTGGATGAGGCGATAGCCGAAGTGAATTTGCCACGCGGGTCAGGATTAACGAGTGCAGAAGCTGGCAGGGTAAGCAAGGATGCAGCCTTGGCATTGAAGGCACGTGCGGCTTTATTTTTTGCAGGTTTAATGGAGCAAAGCATACTTACTGGCGATTCAAAAGCTGAATATACTTTGGCAAAAAATGCGGCGGCAGATATTGTACAAAAAAGTGGTTTGAGTTTACTTCCAGATTTTCAGGATTTGTTCCGTGGAGATTATCAGGTTGGACCATTTTCAAAAGAAAACATTTTGGGTGTAATGCACAAATACGATCCTGCATTTGGCTTGGGTGGAGATGCCTTTGCCATTATGAACGTAGGGCGTAATAATGTTGGCGGCTGGGGTGGTAATACACCTACCAAGGACTTGGCAGCATCATTCCATGCTCAAGATCCGCGAAAGATGTTTACCATTATCAGCCATAATGATATTTTCAAAACAAGCACAGGCGGTCAGGAGGTACATAACTACAGAGGCTATTTCAATGATTTTGATTTACAACAGAGCAGAAAAGCATTTGTTCCGCAACAATATCGCGAAAACAACGATTTGTTGCGTAGTAAATGGCAGCCCTACTGGATTAGGTATTCCGAGGTTCTCTTGGTCTATGCAGAGGCCATTATCAAATCAGGTGGTAGTTCTGCCGAAGCCCTTCCCTACTTAAATCAGGTTAGAAAAAGAGCTTTTGTGACGACATCAAAGGTCGACGAGCCATCTGTATATAGGCTATTTGCCAAGGATTTAAAACCTATTTCAGAAGCTGAATTTAACAGCAGTTATGCTATAAAAGCTACGGACAATGTTTTGGATGCTATTCGGAAAGAAAGGAGAAATGAGTTAGCCTTAGAAGGATTCAGGTTATATGACTTGATTCGTTGGGGAACATACGCATCTACGATGAAGGCATTTTATGCGAAGTATGGTTTTGCGGATAAGGGTCGGGATGCCAGTGAAAAGAGCTGGCCATTTCCAATCCCACAAATAGAAATCGATCGCTCAAATGGTGTTTTAATACAAAATTCAAATTATTAATTATGGACAGAAGGAAATTTTTAAAGAACACTGCAACTGTTGCAGGCTTTTCAATTGTATCAAGTAATGTATTAGGTAAAACCTTGGGCTATGTTGCACCAAGTGATAAATTAAATATTGCGGGTATTGGTGTTGGTGGTATGGGCCGGCGTAACCTTGCCAATATGAACACAGAGAATATTGTGGCATTATGCGATGTGGATTGGCGATATGCGCAGAAAACATTTGATGATTATCCTAATGCCAAAAAGTTTAAGGATTGGCGAGAGATGTATGATCAGATGGGTGATTCCATAGATGCTGTCATGGTTGCTACACCAGATCATTCACATGCTGTTGCAACTGCACATGCTATTACTTTAGGAAAGCATTGTTATACGCAGAAACCATTGACCCACTCTGTTTATGAATCTAGGTTATTAACCAATTTAGCAAAGAAATATAAGGTTGCTACTCAAATGGGGAATCAAGGAAATTCCTTTGATTGGTGTAGACAGATTGCAGAGTGGATTCAGTCTGACGCTATTGGGGAAGTTTATGAGGTTCATTGTTGGACTGACAGACCGATCTGGCCACAGGGATTGATGAAGCCAAATGAAGGGATGTCAGTTCCAGATACCTTGGCTTGGGATTTATTTATTGGTCCTGCTGAAAACAGGCCATATAATAGTGTTTATACACCGTGGAATTGGCGTGGATGGTGGGATTTTGGAACAGGAGCCCTTGGGGATATGGCCTGTCATATTATGGATCCTATTTATTGGGCCTTGGATTTAAAATATCCTAATAAAGTTAATGGTAGTTCTACTTTGAGCAATCTATATTCACCACCACATGCGCAGATGGTTCAATATACATTTCCGGCAAGAGGGAAAAAGGGAAAAGTTAATATGCCAGAGGTAAAAGTTTATTGGTATGATGGCGGCTTATTGCCGGAGCGACCATCGGAATTGGCTCCTGGGCAAATGATGGGTGATGAAAATGGCGGAATTATTTTCGTAGGTAAGAAAGGTAAGATCATGACAGGTTGTTATGGCATGAATCCTACCCTATTACCAGTTAGTGAAATGGAACATTTCAAGCAGCCGAAGCCCTGGATTCCAAGAATTCCAGGAGGCAATGGAGACATTTGGAATACCAATGCACATGAGCAGGATTGGATTCGTGCAGCGAAAGAATCACCAAATAACAGAAAGGAATCGAGTTCAAATTTCGGCTTCTCCGGACCATTCAATGAAATGGTTGTAATGGGTGTTCTTGCTGTTCGGTTACAGGGTTTATATCGGGATTTACTCTGGGATGGAGAGAATATGCAATTCACTAATATTAATGAATCAGACAAACTTAAAGTAGTATCGGTTGATGAGTTTAGTGTGGTTGATGGAGATCCGAGGTTCAACAGACAGTTTGTTGAGTTAAATGCGAGAGATGCGGCCAATGAATGGATAAAACATACTTATCATAATGGCTTTAGACTGCCTGATATGCCAAAAGTTTAAGCTATGAAAAGGACAAATAGAAGAGAATTTATTCAACAGTTAGCTATTGTGGGTGGGACGAGTCTTGCGTTTTCTGTTGCACCTGCAGAAGTATTGGCGAAACAGAAGGTTAAAAAAATCGGCATTATTGGACTGGACACCTCACATAGTGAGATGTTCACGAAGGATATCAATGAAGGCAGTCTTAAGGATCGTGGTTATCGGGTAGTTGCTGCTTATCCACATGGAAGTAAAGATATACCATCGGCATTGGGCATGAAACAAGGAATCATCGATGCCGTTAAAAAAATGGGGGTCGAAATAGTAGATTCTATTGATTCATTGCTGAAGCAAGTAGATTACATTTTACTAGAATCCAATGATGGTAGAGTGCATTATGAGCAGGCGGAAAAGGTGATAAAGGCCAAGAAGCCAATGTTTATTGATAAGCCAATGGCGGAGAATTTAGAAAAAGTACAAGCAATTTTTCAGCTAGCTGCTAAAAATAATGTTCCAATTTTTTCATCTTCTTCATTGCGATATGATAAATTGGTTCGGGAGGTGAATGCTGGAAAAATCGGAAAAGTGTTAGGAGCTGATGTTTATACACCTGCCGAAATAGAACCCAACCATATTGATCAAGCATGGTACATGATCCATGGAGTAGAAATGCTATTTTCTGTGATGGGTACAGGTTGCAAAGAGGTATTTAGGGCCTTTCATCCAGATTTTGAACAAGTAGTAGGCATCTGGAATGATGGCAGGATTGGATCTGTAAGAGGGATCAGAAAAGGCGCATCGGATATTGCAGGGATTGCTTTCGGAGAGACAGGAATTTCGCAATTAGGTCCTTTTGCCGGTTATGGTCCTTTAGTTGCTGAAATTCTCAATTTCTTTGACACTGGAAAAGTCCCAGTCAGCAATGAGGAAACGATTGAAATATTCAGATTCATGGAAGCGGCTCAAAGAAGTAAAACTTCACATCAAGTAGAAAATTTATTCTAACTCAACTCAATAAGGATCGAGCTATTAAGTTAATTCTTGATAGCTCACCTTTTTAAAATTAGGTAATCTGATTTTTATAGTTTAAATTTATATTAATTATATCTATAAACCTATACTAACATCTAACATAAAAACTTGAATTTTCCAAATCCACAATTGGCAGCATTAACATCTGGGCAAGAATTTGGTTTAAAACATTACATGAAGGTTCATGGTTCTGCCCTTCGATACTTTGCATTTAGCATTGTTAAGGATAAATCTGTGGCTGAAGAAATAGTTTCAGACTCCTTTGTAAAGCTGTGGACTGGAAGAGAAAAAGTTAGTACAGAGTCTGGAATTAAAGCGTTTCTATATATATCCACCAAAAATGCATGCTTGGACCATATCAACTTATTGAAGAACAAAGTTGTTCATGATTATGAGATGTTGGATGAATTGACAAGTCCAAATGAAGATATCTTAACGAAGATGATTCAAATCGAATTGATAAAGTTGATCGTAGAAGAAGTTGAAAAATTACCTAAACAGCAAGCACGCATATTTAAAATGACCTATTTTGAGCAGAAAGAAACGGAAGAAATTTGTGATGAATTAGGTTTATCCAGCAGCAGTATTTATTTTGCTCGATCAAAAGCCCTCGCAACCCTAAAGAAGGCGTTCGGTTTCAAGAGAAATCCAAATTTTCAGGAATTCACCTTTATTTTATTTCTTATTTCTGATTTTTTAATAGAAAATTAGTCTTTAGCAATTAAATGTAACCTACTATATTTCACGCATTTACATAGCTAATTTTATTTTTTTATTAATAATCTGTAACATTTTATTCAAGATTATATCTAAAAGGAAAAAAACGATTAGTTATGAACTTGAAAAAAATAATAATGGCCATTATCGTAATGGTATTTACGGTAACAGCATCCCATTCACAATCCCCTGAGTATTCTTTTAAAGTTGAGAAATCTGGCACAGGTAATCAAAATATTATATTTATTCCTGGTTTTGCTTCATCTGGCGATGTATGGAATGATACCAGAGATGCTTTGTCCAAAGATAACACCTGTTATATACTGACCATGTCTGGATTTGCGGGCGTCCCTGTAAAAGGAAATCCTACATTTAAAGGCTGGAGAGATGAAGTCATCAAATACATCAAAAATGAAAACATTCAAGACCCAATCATAATTGGTCATAGTATGGGTGGTGTAATGGCAATGGATATCGCTGCGTCAGAACCCACATTAATCAAGAAAATCATTGTTGTGGATGCATTACCTTGCCTTGCAGACTTGAGTAATCCTAATTTTAAATCAAATCCGAATTTGGATTGTTCTGAAATGGTGAAACAATTTTCATCTGTACCAGATGCACAGTTTGAAGCGATGCAAAAGCAAGGCATGACTGGAATGACATCAGATACGGTAAAACAAAAATTAATTTTAGACTGGTCCTTGAAATCAGATAGAAAGATTTTTGCCAAGATGTTTTGCGACTTTAGTAATACTGATTTAAGAGAGGATATTAAAAACATTCAATGTCCAGCATTGATCCTTTTAGAAAGTAGCTTTAACCAAATTAAACCAGCTATTGAAAATCAATATTCAAAATTAAAAACTGCAAAACTAATGTATGCAGACAATAGTTTACATTTCATCATGTTTGATGCAAAAGATTGGTATTTACAGGAGGTGCAAAAATTTATTAAATAATGGATTTTAACAACATATATGAAGAATATTGGGATAAGATTTTCCGTCTCTGCATGGGTTATGTTAATGATACTGACCAAGCAAAAGATCTAGCCCAAGAAACCTTTATCACTGTTTGGGAGAAGCTATCGACTTTTCGAAATGAAGCAAGCATAGGGACTTGGATATTTCGGATCGCCAGCAATACATGTTTGAGTCAAATAAAAAGAAATGAAAGGGCCAATAATATTCCAATTATGGAAATTGAGGATAGCCCAAGCAACTCGACCATGGATGATGAAATACAATTGCTATATCAGTTTATTGCGGAGTTGGCAGAATTGGATAGAATCATTATTTCATTGGAATTAGAAGGAATCAAGCAAAGCGAAATATCAAAAATTGTTGGGTTATCGGATGCCAATATTAGGGTTAAAATTCACAGAATCAAAGAAAAATTAATGTCAAAATTCAAGAGTCATGGAAAATAAGGAGATCAACTTATCCAAATTGTGGAAGCAGCAAGCCTCTATTTCTCCAGATTTGGAAGACTTGAAACAGAGGCTATCAAAATATAAAAAGGAAAATTTAAGGAAGAGAATTTCCTCCAATATTGCCCTAGGAATTACTATTGTGGTAATATTAGGAATTTGGATTCTGTATGATGCAGAAACAATTTTCCCGATGTTAGGCATGTCCTTAATCATTATAGCAATTGGGATTTCACTCATAAAGTTCAATCAGTTCTATAGTTCATTCAAGGATCTCAATAAAAATTTAGAGAATAAAGAATACCTAGAATCCTTATTAGAGATTCAAAAGAAACAAAAGGTTATTCAGACAAGCTTTATGAATATTTACTTTTCACTTCTAACATTGGGATTGGTATTGTACCTATATGAATTCACTTTGAGAATGGACAAAGTAATGGCTATTGTAGCTTATGGACTTACACTTGGATGGATAGTCTTTGTATGGTTTTACCTAAAGCCAAAAATGGTAAAAAAGCAGAATTTAAAATTAGAGCAATACCTCAACTCCATTCAAAACATCATAAATTCAGAAGATTAGTTATAAAAAAAGCCTGCAGGATTACTCTGCAGGCTTTTTTATGTTCAATTGTTAAATTAATTCTTTCCGAATAATCGAGCGAAAAACCCTTTTTTCTTCGGTTGGCCATATCCATAACCATATCCATAACCATACCCACCGTATCCATAACCACCATATCCGTATCCGTATGAGCTTCCAAATTTGACACCATTCAATAGGATTGCCATGTTGGTTAAAGCTGAGGAATCATAGATTTTTTGGATATCTGGTAATTGTCTTCTATCCATTTTTCCAGCACGTACAACGAAGATTGTAACATCAGTTATTCTATTAACAATATCTGCATCTGCCACAATACCTAGAGGTACATTATCCACAATGATATAATCATAGCGTTCTTTCAATTCATTGATTAGGGTATCCAATCTATCGCTCAAAAGAAGTTCTACTGGATTCGGCGCGATTACACCGATAGGAACAATATCAATTTCGGCATCAGTTCTATCTTTATAGATGATCTCATCTACCGTTATTGCACTATCCGATAAATAATGTGTAACACCGATTGGCATTGGGAATTTGGTAATATTACTTAGAGTACCTTTTCTTAAGTCTAAGTCGACTAAAACAACTTTTTTCTTCAAGAAGGTCATACTTACGCCTAAGTTTATTACAGAGAAAGTTTTACCAGCACCAACATTAAAGGAAGTAAAAGTGATAACTTTTTGCTTTTTATCACCAGAGGACATGAAGCTTAAGTTCGTTCTAAAAATTCTGAATGCTTCCGTAACTTCATCTACTCCTTGCTCCTTGATTACGATTTCACTCTTAGCGCTCTTCATTTCAGTTGAGAATGGAATCTCAGCCAAGAATGGAACACTAACTGCATCTTCAATATCTTTTCTGTTTCTGATTTTAGTATTCAGAAGTAACATTAATAATAAGATGGCAGCAGGAACAGCGATACCTATAGCAACACCTATAGCAACTTTCTTAAACTTACTAGGATAGAACGGTGCATCAGAACCCGAAGCGGAATCAATAACACGAATGTTATCATCAGTCATCGCTCTGTTAATAGCATTTTCTTCACGTTTGTTTAATAAGAAGATATAAAGTTCTTCAATAACTTTTTGCTGACGTTCAGCAGATAACATTATTCTTTGTTTAGAAGGAAGGCTACGAGCTTTTCCAATTGCTGCATTTTCTTCATCCTTCATATTACTCATTCTGATTCTAAAACCAGAAATAACGTTGTCAATTGCACGAGCAATATTTTGTCTTACTTGAGATAAGGCATTATTTAAATCTTGAACAATAGGGTTTTCAGAGCTATTACCACTCATTAAGCGATTTCTTCTCAATAACAAGGTGTTGTATTCTGAAATAATATCTTCAATATTATTATCTACTAAACCTGTGTTGCTTGGGATTAAATCATCTACTCTACTTGGATCACTTAAACGCTGACGCATGATCTCAACCAATTTCATCTGAGTAGCAAGTTCTTTACTAGAGCTTTGATAAGTTCTTGATTCTGTCCAGTATTGTTCTCCTGCAGATTTTACATCTAAACCTTGGTTTTGAGTTTTCATTCCCTCCAGGCTAGATTCAACTGAACTAAGTTCCTTTTCTATAATCACAATTCTATCGTTAATAAAGTCTGCCGTATTATTTGCAACAGTCTTTTTATCTTCAATAGTCATTTGATTATAAACTTCGATCAATTTGGTAACCATATCTTCTGCTCTCAAAGGAGAAGCATCTTCCATGGTCATTTTAAGGATTTCAACATCCTCCATTTGAACGATATCCAAATTGCCTAAGAAATATCCAACCATTGATTCAATTGGACTTTTAGTAATTGTAATATCTTCAGAAAGGTTTACTCTGAATTTCTTATCAGAGTTTGCTGAGATAATTAAATTACCAACTGGAGTTTTAGTTTCTGCATTTAATTTAACAGTAACAGTTTTTTCAGGATCTGTATTGGAGAAATTAGATAATTCAACCTGATTGTTTCCTTTATATTTCAAATTGAAGGAGAACCCAGCGTTAGCAGGAGCATTTACAAAACGAACGATAAACGGTGAAGTTTTGTATAATTCAATTGTACGAAGGCCTTCTTCTTTAGTATAAGAAACATCAGCATTCAACAAACTAATGGTATTTCTCATCAATTCTTGAGATCTTAATTGAAGAATCTCCGAATTAACATTTACAATATTATAAAAGTTGTTTGGCCGAGTAATCCTAGAGGCGCTCATAGAATTAGTGGCAGTTTTAATCATTACAGTTTGTTCTTTCTTATATAAGAAAGGAGTTTTGCTATATTGATAGTAATAAAATCCTCCAAAAACTAATATTGATAATAAAAACCATTTCCAGTTCGCCAAAAGATATCTCAAGATATCCAATACATAAAGTGATTGGTCTTGTTTACCTTTTCCTTGAAAAGGTTTGTTCGTTGAATGATTTACCATTAATTCTTAATTTTTATTAAATAATGCCAAAAGGCTAACTCCAAGTGTCAATAATCCAGTTGCAAAACCAATATATCTCCAAGTTAAGTCTTCTCTAGGAGTAGGAACGGCTGAGATTGGTTTTACAAAAACAATATCATTTTGTTTCAAGTGATAGGTTGGTGTTTGAAATAAATTCACATCTTCAATATCACTAGTATACATTTTCATGTTACCATTTTCCTCACGGATAACGGTAATTTCTTTAGTAAGAGCATTTGTTGTTAAACCACCACTACGAGTAATGGCTTCAAGGATTGTAATTTGACCATCAGGTACAGTTAGGATACCCACACCTTTAACCTCACCCATCATCATTATTTTCAGGTTTAGGAGTTCAATTCTAACTAATGGGGCATTAATTAAATTCTCATTCACCAATCTATCCTTTATATAGTTTTTCAGTTCTTCAGTACTCTTGCCTTCAGCTTTGATAATACCTAGGACTGGAAAATCGATATTTCCATTTCTATCTACTAAATAACCTTTTTCGGTTGGAGCGCCGGTTGTAGAAGTTGAAATTTCTCCTTTATCACCAACATTGTAAATACCACCATCAGGATTGAATGGAGCAGCCAATTCAGGGGTTTTTGAACTGATAATGATACTCAATCTATCATATTTTTGAATCTTTAAGGTTGGAACTTCCTGTACTGGATAGTCGGTACCAGGAATCATGTTTTCAAGGTAAGTTACCTTTTTCGAAACAACGCATGAACTAAGTGTGAACACAGTCAATGCAATAAGGCTGATAATTAATCTATTCATCTTCAAGTTTATTTACTTTTTTAACTTCATTAAAACATAGTATGGCAGCATCTTGATTTGGTAGACAATCTAATTGTCCAATCTCAGAATACTGAATAATTTTTTCTAAAATACTGACCATCGAAGAAAAGATATCTGGATTCCAGCGGATGGCGGTGAAACTTGGTAATAGTGCCAATAAAGATTCAACACCTTTACTTTTCCAATCCATTTTATTTTCCTTTGATTGAGTCAATCTAACGATTGACAATAATTTATATTTTTTATTGATATAACAAGCTGTTTTCCCACTCCAAGGCGTTCCATAAATAAACACCTCCTCTCCTACAACTTTAACGGCTGGGTTATCATCGTTCAACAGCTTGAATCCTGGAATATTATTAATCCATAATCTGCTGTGAGTACTTTTTCCGGTTCCGCTTTTCCCCAAAAATGCGACCGCATATTTTCCATTTTCTACAACTGAAGAATGGATTAATGCTGTATTATTTGAAAGAACACGTTGGCCAAATGCAACCATAATCATCCAGCTCAGAATATTGGATTCATATAATTCTTGCTTTTTAATATGGATTTTAGAATTTTTAAATTCCTTGTCACTAACCATTCTCCAAACATCCGAATCGCTATTATTATTGACTACGGAAGTGATATAATGGGAATCAGTTTCTTCAAACTTGAACCGGTCGCCCCATACAATTGAAACATCACTTAATAATTTGGAGTTTGTTAAATCTACATTGGTTGGTTCATTTACAAGCTCAATATTGACATTTGCTACTTGTTGTGAATTTTCTTCTATTTCAAATCCTTGAAATGAAGGCAAACTACTTTTTATATCAATTGAATCATCATAAACAATTCTGATTATATTATCTGCTACTTCGTAGTTTGTTGTTTTCATTTCTTCTAAAAAATATGTTTACTGCATATATACTGTTTGGCTACATTTTTCAGCCAACCTTAAATCATGAGTTACAAAAATTACTATTTTATTTTTTGCAGAACTCAAAAGTCTCTCAATTAATAACTCTGCTGTTTTTTGGTCTAATGCTGAAGTTACTTCGTCAAATAACCAAATACTATTTTCTTTCATTAAAGCCCTTGCTAACGCTATTCTCTGTGCCTGACCTTCAGACAATCCATATCCAGACTCTCCAATCGTTGTATTTAACCCATCAGGTAAATCATAAACAAATTCAGAGCAGCTCTGATAAAGAACTTCATATAACTTCTCTGGAGATACATTTTCAGTATCTGTCAGGATGTTTTCTTTGATGGTTCCGGAAAATAATTTATCACCTTGCGGAACGTAAGCTATATTAATCCGATGATTAGGATTAATAGCAAACAATTCTGAATTAGTCCTTACTGATATCTCCCCTTTATTAGGTTGAATCAAGGCCAGAAGTAATCGAATTAATGTTGTTTTACCTTTTCCACTTGAACCTATGATTGCTGTTGGTTCACCACGTTTTACACGCAGATTAAAATCATCAATCACCAAATTGTCTTCGTATTTAAAGCTTAAGTTTTTAATGATTAATTCTTCAGGATCTTTTATTAATTCTGGTTTGTATTCATCTTCAACTTCAGTTTGAAAAACTTCCTCAACACGTTCTACGGCGGTTCTAAATTTGATAAATACTGGGACAAAGCTCATTAATAACAACAGAGGACCTTGAATACGTCCCACTAATTGTAGAAATGCACTCATCATTCCAAAAGTTATTTCACCAGTTCTTAACTTGTACACTCCCCAAATAAAGGTGAGCAGAAATCCGATATTAATTAATAGCTTCAAAGAACTTTGCGAAATCGTTGAAAAATTCAACAATTTCATTTTTAAATCATAAATATTCGCTTGGCTTTCTTCAACTTTTTTCCATCTGAAATTTTGAAGTCCCAATGCTCTTAAACCCATCCTGAATCTTAAATTCTCTTGCACCACTTTTCCAAGGTTAGATTCTGCGGTTTTCAATGATCGGTTTATTGATCTTAATTTCTTAAAGTAAATCTTAGAAAAGATGAACAAAGGAGAAATTGCCAATATCAAGAGAGCCAACATTGGATCCATTGACCATAATAACCCAAATGATGCAACTAACTTGATGATTGTTACTAAGAATGAAATCAGCGAAAAGCCAAGCATTTGTACAATTTCATTGGCATCGTTATTTATTCTGATTTGCATATCACCTGTATGCCAATTCTTAATAACCTTCCATCTAGATAGCATCTGGATTTTGATTAATTTATTTTGAAGTTGAATAAGCATCTTAGCTCTCGTCTTCTCATTAATCCATAATCCTATTGCTTTTACAATAAGTCCAAGAACGATAAATAATACGGTTAAAATTAAAGCTTGATCAACAGATCCTTTATTAGCATCTATTGCAAAGTCTATTGCTTGTTTTGACCATATCACGAAATATAAAGAACATGCAATCGCGATTAACTCAAGGATGAAAAATAAAATTAATTCACTTTTGTAATCCTTTGATTGCTCCCAAGCCCATTTAAGCTGATATTTTATTCCTGACAACAATATCCTATTTATTAAATCTTGAATAATATTGCATAATTGGGAACCATATAGCTTCTGACGGGGTTACTTGAACATATTTAATGAAACTCTTCCAAATTCGAGATTTCTTATTTGCTCTTTCTCCGGCCAGATAACTTTCCTTTTCAATAAAATTCTCGTTAAAAAAACCAAAGTTTCCGCCAATTAATATGTCTTCAACCATCCAGTCAGCATTTATCTTCAGATTAAAATCATAAGGAACATTTTCTTTATCCATCCCTAAATATTTAACCAATATGACGTGTAACACATCAACCCATTTTCTAATTCCTAGTTTCGAATAAATTCTTTTTAAGTCTTTATTCACTAGTTCATTTCTGTAATGAGCGTAGATACGGGCTGAATCACATAATTGTCTAATCCCAATTCCATAGGACAATAAGTGTTTTAAAATATGTGAATTAGCTTGTACTATCGTCTCTATTGCAGAGGGTAACTTGATATTGCTGCTATTTAAATTTAATATAGTGTAATTATTAATTTCATCTTGATTTAGTTTAGCCAAAATACTTTCCTTAAACGGGTTATGAATATCAAACATTCTTTGATGATGCTCAATTTCAAATCCTTTATAAATATATCCTGCGCTAAAGCCTGGCATTGAGGAAATTTCTAATTCTTTTTTGTTAATAATTTCAAATGCTTTGTCATAACTAGCTTTTTCTCCAAAAAACAAATCAATGTCCCCACACACTCTTCTCATTGGATTATCATAGCATTTTGCTATTCCTTGGCCTTTTAATAAGACCGGTGATAATCCCTCTTTATTGAACATGAATAGCAACTTTTCAATTGCTTCATTCATCATTTCGTTACGTTGAACATGCTTTTCAACTCTCACTGCCCAACTTAATAACAGGCTCTTTGAAGGTTGTAAATGCGATTCTAATTTTTGGATGCCGTCAAATACAATACATTCTACGGTTTGACTAATACTAATTTTATATATTTCATCCCATTCTTGGTTAGTTAGTGGGAAAAACTCTTTATCTAAATTAGCATTTTTCCATAATCCAGCCTTAAGTAATAAAAAAAATATCTTTGTTATTTTGTTTTTTAACATTACTTTATCCGGCTATTAGACCTCCCTTTACGAATACTTGAACTAATTTTTTAGCATCTTGCTTTGCTAACTCCTCCTCAACTTCAAAATTCTCCAACAATAATTGACTTACTGTCTCTTCATCAAATTCTTTGTTTTGGAGTTCTTCCCAAAGAAAGGCAGCCGTTTCATTAAGGGTGAAAACTTTTGACATATCCAACATCTCCTGTCCCGGGTCAATAATCACAAAATCACCTCCTAATTTTCTCAGTTGTAAATCCTTTCTCAATTTCATATTAGTTCAATTTAAACTTACTAAATAGATACCTTAAAGGGCGTATATAATACCAGCATACTCCCATCTTCTTATTTATTTTCGAATTTATCTTTAAGGCTTTGCCCCCTCTTGATCCAGATAATACTGTTGCCAGGATATCTGCTTTCTCAATGGTTTCTATTTGATCTAAATTGCCATCACCCGCTAAATAATAGTGGTTAGAATCAATTCGAATCAGCCTGTGCAAAATAATTCGACCTTTATACCTTGCTAATATTATATCTCCTATATTAACATTGAAATTAAGTGGTTGTTTGATAACAACTTGATCACCGTGTCTTAAAAAAGGAAGCATGCTGTTTCCAGCAACATTGAACTTCACAGATTTACCGACTTTGAGGTCTTCAAGTATTATATCAAAAAATAACTGATTGGGAACCTTATAGCTCTTCAAGTGATTATTTTCATCCATAAATCAATATTTCCTAGGTTTATAAAAATTTAATTCAGCAAGTAAGTATAAGAACAATTAAACAAATCGAAGAAATTTTCTTAAACCGCTTTTTAAGGTATTTTTTTCTTTGTTTGCGCTAAATTATGAATTGGCTTATTTAGGCTAAAATCTTATTATATATTTGTAAACATTTATCTACCATTTTTTCCCGCGTAAAGTGCTCTAAATACCGTTTTTTAGCACCATCTGACAAACTTTTATAGACCTCTTCTTCAGTCAAAATAGTTTGGAAAGAATCTGCTAATGCACGTTCATCGCAAATCTCAACAGTTAAGCCAGATAATCCATTTTGATTAACCCAACTAACTCCAGATTCTGGGATTCTAGTTGATACAACAGGCTTTCCATAACCCATTGCTTCAATTTGAACTATAGCAAAGGCTTCGGTTTTTAATATTGAACTTAAACAAAATAAATCACAAGCTTGATAATAGGCTTTTACCTCTTCATCCGTCATGAATCCCAATAATTGAACTTTATTCCCTAAATCATTATCAGAAATAATTTTTTCTAACTCTTCTTTTAAAGGTCCTTTCCCTCCAATTACTATTTTATAATTATCATCTAAATATTTTGCGGATTTTATTAAATATTCATAACCCTTGTATTCGACCAATCTACCTAATGAAAAAATAATCTTTCTATTCAGATGTTTTTCTTTAATCCCATTTACTAAGGGAGAAAGATCTTCTTCCACATCAACACCAATTGGAATAAAATCTATTTTCGATTGGACATTTTTTAAAAACTTCGACTGTTCTACATAAACTGGTGTAGTTCCAACAATGATATCTGCTCTTTTAATTAACCAATTCTGTAAAGGTTTATAAAGCCTTAGAAGGGTCTTTTGTTTTAGAATATCGCTATGCCAATGTAAGACAACCTTTCCTTTGTAATTGGATAAAAATAAAGCCAATGTAGCCATTGGGTCTGGGTGATGTATATGAATAATATCGTAGTTGTTTGCTATCTTTTTTAAACTAGTAATCATTTGAGGGGCCAACTTTGTCGCTGCAGCATTTATCTGAGTTGGCATTACAAATAGCGTAGCAAATTTATTCAAATGTATGGTTGCTGAAGGATGATCTTCCGTAGAAGCGCATAACATATCGCAATGTATTCCTGCATTAGAAAGCCCAAGCATTAAATCGTATTCAACTTTTTCAACACCACCTCGGATCGGATAAAACTTCCCTAATTGTAAAACTCTCATATTATTAATAGGTTGTATGTCTTTATTTTAAAAGTATATTGAACAATTCCTCCCAATTTTCAGCTTTAGGTTCTTCTAAATATTTGATAGGTTGCTCACGCAAGGCTGAATAATCTCCTTGGATTAATTCAAACATATATTTTGCTAATTCAGATGGATTGTCGGGATTAAAATAAGCCGTTTTTTTACTTCCTTCTGCTGTTTCATGAGCATAAGGTAGGTCTGCTAACAACATTGGCTTTTCATATTTGCTAAACTCTGAAATAGGAAGTCCCCAAGATTCTACCTTTGAGGAATAGATTAGACAATCCGTTTTTGAGTATAATTCAAGCAGGGTATTTTTGGGAATAAAGCCAATAAAATCAATATTCTTTATATCACCCCAATTGGAGTAAATCCAGTTGGCATATTTATTTTCAGTCCCTTTCAAGGTCAAAGAAACTTTAAAGTTTTTTACCTTATATTCAGTCAACAACAATTTTGATGCTTGACAGATAACTTCAAAATTCTTGTGGCTATTTGGCGAACCTGCAAAAATAAAATGGAAATCATCATTGCTTGAGTGGTTAATTATTTCTACTTCATTGTCAAAGATTTTAGGTCTAGAAACAATGATTTTTTTCGGATTGATATGAAACATTTTGCTTAATCCCTTTCTAAACCACTCTTGCTGAACTACTAAGTAATTATTTTTGTGAATATTAGTTTTATAAATCAGTTTTGTAAAAATGGCAAACAAAGCAATTTTGGGAGCAAAAATTAAGTCATGCTTTTTCCACTTATAAAAAGAGAATGAATTATGGCAATAAACAGCCCTTCTCTCAGAGATTACACTTGGACTGGTATCATGTAATGAAAACCATAAATAAACTGGTCCTATTTCCTTTGAAATTTTTTTCATGGAAATATATTCATACCATAACCTATTGGTCCATCGTTTTTTCGGCCATTGGGTTTCTATATATTCAATATTAGGAAAATCAGTCAATTCCCTTTTATGAACTATTGCTACCACCCTGTAACCATTTCTCACAGCATATTCAGATAAAAACTTAAGACAATCCTTTAGAATAGCAAGAGTACCAGCCTCAACTAAATTCACTGCGGAAATAACGATTGTTTTCATATTAATTGGCCAAGGTTTGGTTAAATAATTGAATCCATTTATTCATGACCACCTCTTCTGAAAAATTCTTTGACATCTCAAAAGAATTTCTCCCCATTTCATCTCTTAATTCTTTATCCTTGATAATAGTGAGAATTTTATTAGCGACCCCTTCTTTATCACCTTCCTCTAATAAAAATCCATTTACGCCTTCTTTAATTATATCCCTTGGTCCACACTTACAAGCATATGACACCATTGGTAATCCTGCTGCTTGTCCTTCTAATAATGCCATTGGTAGGCCTTCATAGCGGGAGGTCATAACAATCATAGAGCTTTCCGAATATTTTTTATCAATATCGCGAACAGGTTCCCTTAAAAATACACTATCATTTAGTAATGAATGATCAATTAGCTGTTGTAAAGCGTCCTTTTCTGGACCTTTACCATATATATTCAATTGCCAATTAGGCTCTTTCTGTTGAACTATCTTCCAAGATTCAATCAAATCCTCAAATCGTTTTTGATAGTCATATCTACCTACTGCAATTACCTTTTGAGAATCTAAATTGCTTTTCTCCTGAATTTGAAAACTATTCGCATTTGGAATTACAACAATATTGGGAATCTCTCCCCAATAGGCTTTATCTTCTTCAGTCAGCACAACAAATTTATCATACTCCTGTACAATTCTTAAATCTCTTTTGCTTCGAAACTGATCAATTAAACGCCAAATACCTGTTCTTCCATATTGCATTCTTTTAAATCTTGAAAAATGGATTTCGACTATTTTTTTGCTTCCATCATCAATTTTAGGCAACAAGTCTACTTCGTGATCAAATAATGAAATTGTGATATTAGGTTTGATTGATTTTAAATGTTCTTCTAGTTTTTTCTTATGCAAAGCTTGCTTTTTTGGATAAGCTAATAGCTTTTTAAGTAACCCGGAATTATTATTCTCTGTATAATTAATCCCTAGGTCTATTTGGTTGATGCGTGGATCTAAGTCAAAATAAGGTTTTCGGTTATTTTGATCTGAAGTAATGATAGTTACTTCAAACCCTAACTGAGCAAGGTAATTGGCCTTATTTGCCAATACTCGCTCCATCCCTCCTGAATTAAACGTACCTAGGATGCAATAAACTATTTTCATAAACTTCTTCTTCAACAGGTTCTTCAGCTGCATTTAATGAATCAATACAATAGAATACTGCATAGATAAAAAAGATATCCGTGGCTACTTTTAACCAGATTACAAATGTTAATACGAGGAGAATCATGAAAAACATCCAGTAGTTAGCGTGGCGTTTCATAAATACAATAGCATTAACAACAAATAATAAGGCAAATACGGAGAATCCTATTAAACCAGAATAAAGTATAAATCGACAATATCCGATATCTGTACTGTAAACAAAATTATCAAATAACCCAGTTCCGATAATCCAGGATTGTTGATCCTGCGGCCAAATCCACATCTCTCGATTCAATTTATCGGTTGAGTCAGTTCTCCATTCACCTTTTTCAACAAAATTGAAAAAGCCCTCGAAAGCAAAGCGCATCTGATCGTAGAACTCCTTATTTGTATTATAAAGATATACTGAAACAACAATGGCGACAACTAGGAATAAACCAAATAGCAAACTTAGTTTACCCGAATATTTTTTAATGGCTTGTCGGAAAATTGATGATCCTACGACTAAGTAGCCCAATGATGCACCAACTCCTAAAATTGTAGTTCTCGAAATAGCATTTCCAATAATTGCAATAAAGAAAAATGAAATCAATAACAAACTGATTGCTAAACCATTACTTCGGACCTTCTCATCGTTATTCAGGGTGGCAGTAATCATTAATAAAACAATGGTAAACCTTACACCAGCAGTATCAAGTGCGGCTCCAATACCATATAAACGTCCAACCTCTTCGAAGAACTCCTGTCCCTGCTGCACATGACTGTCAATAAATAATTTTACACTTGGAATATTGTCTATCAATAAAGCTGCAATACATTGGAAAACACATACTGCTGTAACATAATAGGTTATTAAAGTAAAATCTAACTTACCATGGATAATTTTTATCATGGAACAAATCGCATATGCTCCAAAATACCAAACTGTAAAACTTAAAATATAGGAGGCGTAGGCATAATCGGTTGTCATATTAATATCTGTTGAATAGTAACAGACAAAAGAAAATATTAAAGCTAAAATAACAGAAACTAAGAACCCTTTACTAACTCTAATTTCTTTTTCCTTTAACCAATTCATTCCGGCAAACATCACTCCTAATACAGCCAAAATCATTTTGGTGTTTAAACTCGGCAATACGGTAAAAGCTATTGGAAATAGAAAAAAGCTCACCGCAAATCCTAGAGATATATAAAGTATTAAACGAATCATTCTGTAGATTAACTATTTATATAAAACACCATAAATTAAACGAATTACGACTTTATTATAAAGTTTGACCAACCAAAATTGTTTTTTTACAGCCGCTAATTGAAGTAATCGAGTCCTGATAGAAAGATCTACATTATCCATAACGTATGGATTGGATTCAGGAAACCAATTCAACCACTTCTTGTATTGTGCTGTATTTTCTGATATTAATAATGGTAGTTTAATATTTAATTTTAAATAATAAATCAAGTTACCCAACTTATCCGATAATTGACTACTTTTTAAATAATTTTCAACCTCTAAAACATTGGCAGTAACTTGTTCAATATGATTATCTGAATAGGTCTTTGTTAGTGATGATGTATTACTCTGACCATAATGATAAAAATGTTTATCTAAATATGCAACTTTTTTAGCACTATTAAAGAGCTTTATTGCAACCATTAAATCCTCCCCCATATTTTTTCCATCAAAAAATCTAATTTGATGATCTTGGAATAAGGAAGCTTTAAATAGAAATAACCATAAGTTCCACCTCATAGTTCCTTTCATCATTTTTTTAATTGCTTCAAAGGATGAATTGAAAGCTGGTTGAACCATTTTTCTTTCATTCTTCTCAAAAGTCAAGAACCAACTAAACCCTACAATATCTAAGTCTTCTTCTAAAGCTTTATTAATGGATAATTCTATAGTTTCATTCTCAATTGCATCATCCGCATCAATGAAGTAAATATATTCTCCTCTTACAGCATTTAATCCGGTATTTCTTGCCGTTGCTACCCCTTTATTTACCTCATGACTGATAACTTCAATTTGTAAATCAGAACCAGCTTTATAATCTTCTAAGACTTGTAGGCTATTATCAGAACTTGCATCATTGATAAAAATTATCTGCAAATCTCTATAGGTCTGTGCACTTAACGAGTCCAAGCAAAGATGTAAGGTCTTTGCTGCATTATAAACAGGGACAATTATCGAAACTAGGGCTTTTCTATTCATTTTCAAGTTACCACAAAACTAAGTTTTATTTACCTGAACAGCATGTAGAATTTTGTCCACAACATTGATAGACTTTGAATTGAATTTCCTCGCAAATAGTTTGTCAGAGTTAATCAAATATTCAAAATCCTCATCTGTCCAATCTCGAATTACATTATTTTCCCATCTTATTTCTCGCATGCATCCCCTACCTTCATCAGTCAAATCAAACAACTTATTTTTAAATACAGAATTCCAACAAATGGTTTGAACCACAATCTCATCACAACAAAAACTATTCTGATAAATCTTCAGAATATTAGCCTTCTCTTTTAAAATTAACTTCACCAGACCATCAGTGACACTTAACCACTGCGTACCTTTTCTGAAACTAATTTTTCTATTCTTCTTGTACCCGGTCAGTTCTTGTATTTTTATAGATCCGGCTCTTAATACTCGTTTTATTTGACTAAAAATACTAGGTTCAGGTCGAAAGGAATCACTGAATAAATGAACTCTTCTAACTTTTCTATCAATTTCATCTTTGATATCTCCAGTATAAAATCCAATAAACTCTTTCCCTTTATTTGCATTAAAAAAGTCATGAATATAATCCTGTGACTTTATTGGCATGTCAACCCCTGATAATACATGATAATAATCATATGATTTTCTTTTGGATGCTGCTTCAAATAAATTGAGCTCTGCTTCCATTACTGTAACATCCCCCCATTTTACATCAACACGATTTTCAAGAATATATAGATTGGCATTTTGGACCTCCAAATCAGGTAAAACTTCAACCTTTGCATCAAAATGAACATAAATATCATTTCTTTTGTCATCAAGAGATTCTATCAATCTTCTTAAAATTTCAAATTCATTGTGCGCAAGAATTAGATAAGCATGTTTCATTATTTACTCTTTACTTTTTCCACTACCTGGTTAACTACTTTAATGTCGTTAGAACTAAATTTACGACCAAACAAAAAGTTCAAGCTGATTGCTTTTTCCACATCTTCTTCAGTTAAAAATGTAGCATTTGCTACCCCTATTTCATGATATAAATACTTATCAGAATAGATTATGTCCCACTTTATTCCTGAATACTTCAACTCAGTTGGTATAAACAGTTCATCACCACACATGCTATATCTATACCTTTTCAATATATCATTTTTGTGTTCAAGGAAAAAATTAACAGCTTCATTAGTAATACTAACCCAATTTGAAGCTTTGATAAATTGTCGATCTTTATTTACTCGAAAACCTAAAGAAGTTTGAGCCATAATCCCAAGGCGCCATGAAATTTGAGCAATTCTACTTCCCTGAAAATTTTTCATACAAAAATTCATTCTATTTCCTTTCTGTTGAAGCTCATAATCAGAATATATCATCGGAGATAATACTTGTTTTCCGGAAATAGATTTAAAATAAGAATGAAATTCGTCTTGGTTTACTAATGGTAAATGAACTCCTGAAATTAAATGATAATATTCGTAAGGACCATTATTTCTTGCTAATTCAAATAGAGCTAACTCAGATTTAATCTGAGAAACATTACCCCAACGAACATCAATTCTATTAGAGTTATTTACTAAAATTACATTAGAGTATTTGGCTGAGAATTCTGGTATATTTTTAACTTTTTTATCAATATGAATGAAAATATCATTCCTAACGTCATCTATTAAATTAATTAGAGTCTTTAGCACTTCAAAATTATGGTGTGCAATAATTAAAAAAGCATGTTTCATAAATTAATCTTGGAATTCAATAAAGCTTTTTAAATTATTCATTCCGTTAATATCAAAATAAGACATTTTATGTGTGTTTGTGTATGATAAAGCTTTTGGGAAATCCATTAAGTTTTTTACACCATTAAATTTTGTTTGTAAAATATGAGGATAAACATCACTAATTATTGGGCACCTATTTGATGCCAATTTACCTGTTACCAATTCATTATAAAGTATTTGAAAAAAGAAGTAATCAATAATTTCCGTTTGGGTCTTCCAATAATAATTCATCAATTGATACATGTCATTAATTAATTCATTTCCTTGTTTAGCATATATAATACTATTTAATACTCGCACTTTAAATCTTTCTCCCCAGCCCCAATAATAAGAATAACTATTTTCCCAGGATTTTTTATTTTCTTCTTTTTCATCCCTTTGATACATAAAATAAGGTAATTCTAACAATTTCGAGTCTAATGGTCCTGTTTGTAAAATCGTAGCATCTAACCAAACTCCCCCATAAGTATCTAATAATGCAAGTCTTAACAAATCTGAAAAAAATGTCCGCTTGAATTGACCTGATTTTACTTTCTCCTGAACAAATTCTGGAAAATCAATGTAATCGGAATAATTTGTATCATCAAGACGAATTACCTGAAATTCGTCCTTATGTTTATCAACCGAATTGAAACATATTTTCACAACCTCAGGAAGTGAATTATCTTGAACTCCTTGACCCCAATACTGCCAGATTATCTTTTGATTTCCAAAGTCTTTTTTAGGGGTTATATCAATCGGTTTAAGCTTTCCTGAATAATATGAGTCAATAATTGGTCGCCAAAATTGGGAAACCAATTTATGTTTTCGAATAATTTTGGCTTTCCTTATATAAGACCAAATGTTTTTTACAAACGGTAATTTTTTCAACTTACTTAACATATTATCAAAGTTTTATAAGCTACTTACCAATTATTGAAACTTATAATTTTTTATATATCGAAAAACTTGAAGAGATTTTCCATATAAGCTTCCCAAAATTGGTGTTAAAATAACTTTGGCAAAAAATTCTAACTTTGGATTTCCTTTCCATAGTTTTTTATAAGCATCAGGCAAGGCTAAATAATAGCGCCACCATTCCTCAAATTTTATTGTTACTTCATTCCATGGCTTACCACCCGTATAATGAATGGTTCCATGTTTTTGAACCTTAACCCAATCTGATTTTGAATATTTTCTTAAAAATTCAGTCTTATATTGCTGTAAAAAAAAGGTTCTAATACTATTATAAATTGGTGCTAATGCTAATACTCTGCCTTGGCAATATATATTCAATACATCTTGATCTGGAAATTGTAAATATGGAACCCTTAATCCTTCAATTAACTTTTCAGTTAGATTTTCAACTCGCATTTGCTTGAGATTCATGATCAAAAAACCCGAATTAAAATAAAATCCTGGTTCACATCCAATTTCTTTTAAATACGAAACTTGAAAATCAAGTGTTGCTTCATATACTGCAGCTAAATAATTATCCTTTAAATCCGTTTCATAATACAACTTTCCCAAATCGTTCCGAATGATCACATCGCAATCTGTATAAATGACTTTATCATACTCTTTCAGAATGTTCGGAAGTAATAGTCTATAAGATGCCGCAATGGTATATCTTTCATCTACATATACTCCGTCTAGAGCACCTTCCAAACTTATAAACCGAAAACTTAATCTATCCGGAGCAAAGTTTGTAAGTAAATCCTGCAAATGGACAGGTAATTCCTTGGTTAATAAGCAAATAATCTCAAACTTATATTTTGATTCTGAATTTTTTATTAAAGAAGATAAACAAGTTACTGCAGGAACTACATAGTTCTCAGTAAATGCTACTACAATGGGAATTCTCATATTCATCGATAATAGTACATTTTATTTTCTTAATATTTTATCCATCAAAAACCTAAAATACATAAATAGCTTATCCTTTCTTTTTAATAATTCACAGTTTTCAATATATCCTATTTTACTAAGTGGCAAATGTTTAACAGCAACATTATAATAATCAAAAACGCATTTTGGATATAAATTTTCCCATTGAATTTTATTTAAGCATAATTGTTCCAACTCATTTTTTGGAGCTTTATATTGAATATCTCGCATCATGCGATACAATTTAGTAATGGCTTCAATTTTTGGTATATATTTCGTTTTATCACTTGATAAATGGATATCCGAAATCCTAAATTTAAACAACATTTCACTAGTATTCGCAAGACCATTTCTGGCCATTTTTGCAGTACTTATAGTATCTGTCCCAAATGCAAAGGGTAATTTATCAAACTTTTCTTCTTGGATTACCTTGGTTTTAAACATATAATTCCCAATACAAACAAAGGGTACATTTCTAGCCCAACCATATACATATTCCATTTGACTACATAATTCCGGTAGAATCCCATCGATTTCTAATAAATCTCCAGCATCATTAATTAATGATATCCTAGATCTTATCAAGTCAACTTCGGGGTATTTCTGGATCAATTTAACACAACTCAATGTGAAATCAGGCTCATATATATCATCGTCTGCTGCCAGAACTAAATACTCGCCTTCTGCGTAAGAAATACATTTATTCCATTGAGCAACTAAATCTTTGCCCCCAATATTAACCTCATTCTTATAATATTTTATCCTTGGATCATTGTATCTCGACACAATCTCAAAGAGGTTTTCAGGAGAATTATCATCAACAATAATTAATTCTATATTAGGATAACTTTGGGTTAGTATACTTTCAATTGCAAGGTCTAGAAATTTGGCTTTATAAGCCGGAAGTACAAATGAAATTAACATATTACGCTTGTTTTCTGTTTATTATTTTTCCAGGAATTCCAACTACTGTGGCCCCTTCTTCTAAAATCGAACTTAACACAATAGTTCCAGCTCCAATTTTTACACGATTTGCGATAGTCAAATCACCTAAAATCTGTGCGCCCTGACCTATATCCACCTGGTCTCCAATAATAGGTAAACCAATCTCATCATTTCCCGCATTTCCAATACAACAATTCCCATGAATGGTACAATTTTTACCTATTCTTGCTTTCGGATTAATAATAACAGAACCGTAATGGGCTAAATGCAATCCCAAATCAAAACATCCAGCAGGAATAAAAAAACCTAACCTAGCCCCTAATACATTCTTTTTTCGGAAATAATAATATCTCAAAAATTTGTTTGGCTTATAAAACGTATAATACTCTTCAAGCCTTAAATATTTTAAAAATTTTTTAATATAAAATTGCTCAGGTCTTAAAATCCATTCAAGTAAATAATCCTTCGAAAAGAATTTATTTTTCTTTGTATTATCTGAATTGATATATGTTTTTAACTTCATTAGGACCTGATTTTTAGTTCAACTAATTCCCTGAAATGACTTCCTTTACCACCTCCAAATATTGATGACCAAATTTTAAATCTGGCTCCAAATGATTTCCTTCTGCCCATTCATTCCATGATTTTATGAAAATGATCTTATTTTCATCATCATATTTAGACACTAATCTTTTTGCATTTTCTAATGCTTTTTTAAATAATTTAGGTGTTGAATTATGTAATATGAAACCATTTACACCACTCCTAGGACTATTATCCCAATTCGGAATTACAGTCGGATAATATAAATTATTACCTGGGTTCTCATTAAAATCCTGAATCGCGTCTGAATAATTATATATCCTTGTCGGCTTTTTAAAAACCTTCTTATAGTACTTCGAAAGACGACTCGTTTTAGCCCTTCTATAGAAATTAACGAAGGAGTTTCTTGACCTTAAGTAACTATCTTTAGTATGAACTGCTGGAGTCATTGCATCAAATCCATTCGCCTTACTATCCCAATCAAAATCAACATTGGTTGCCACTAAATGAATTCCTGCTAAACCATTTTCTTCAGCTAGTTTTCTAAAAGTATTAACAAACAATTCTAAGTCGGGGATCTGTTTTGGTTGATATACCATAAACAAGGGTTTCCCATCAACTTTAAAATATCTAGGATCCTTAAATGCTGGTAGTAAATAATGGAAGTGGTTGGTATAATCTTCAATGCCAGGGTAGCATTGTTCCATTAAAGTATGTTTTGGATTACCATGCCATATTCCACTCCAACTCTCATTTGCCCATGCTAAGCAAAACGGAAAATCTGGTTTTCCACTTTCTAGAACCTCATCAAATGGACGTTCTAATATCCTTTTTCCGTTGCCAAACCAATAATGCCAATAACAAAATGCTGAAATTCCATAATCCTTTGCCAAATTTGCCTGAGCTTCTCTCGTTTCAGGAACACGTAAGTCATAAAAGCCTAAATCTGCTGGAACATGTGGTTGATAATGTCCAGGAAACATCGGCTTCGCTTTTGCAACATTAGTCCATTCCGTAAATCCCTTTCCCCACCATAAATCATTCTCAGGGATAGGATGGAATTGCGGTAAATAAAATGCTATAGTTTTTGTCATTGTTTATCTAAGTCGTGTTTTTTATTTATTACTAAAATATTTAATTATTTTTTCAATTTTATTAAAGTTAGTATTTTATTAAAAACTCTTCTCGGTAGATAGTGCATTTTAATAATATGGTTAAGTTCAGTTTCTATAGAGTCCCAATATACTGGGTAATGCTGCCTTAGATAAAATTCTCCCTCAAGACTTCTGTTCTTTTTATTAAATACTATAGTAGCCAATGCTTGAATATGTCTATTCAATATAAACTCCTTAATGCCATTGGCTTGGAATTTAGACTCAAACTTAGAAACTAAATATTTCTCAGTACCATACAAGCCCAATTCTCTCTCAATATTCTTAATAACATTTTTAGAATGTGAAGCACTTTCTTCCAGTATTCTATAAACAGATGTTGTATCTTCCAAAAAATGAACTTTTGAAGTGGCTAAGATAGAACAAAATATGAAAAATGATCCATCTGAAGTAATATGTTCATAATCGTAAATTTCAAAGAAAACTTTACTGCGCATCAACCAACTACATGGAGCCATATATCCGCGCCACTTTAAAAAACTCTCAAAATCTAAAAGTACAGGATAGCTATCAGTACCAATTACATTTTCTAGAAAATTCCCATCAACCTTTAAAATATTAACATTTGTAGATACTAAGCCTAAGCTTGAATCAGCTTCTAAAATATCAAATTGCTTTTGAATTTTCCTTGTATCTATCCAATAATCATCCCCCTCACAAAACGCGAGATATTTGCCTCTAACTTGTCTCAACAGGAAATTAAAGTTCTCCGTCATCCCCAGATTATTCTCCTGATTAAAATACCTAACAATGATATTTGAGGGGATGTTATTATTTGAAATGTATTCGGAAATAACCTCATCCGTTTTATCAGGAGATTTATCGTTCGAAATCAATAATTCTATCACACCGGAAAACTCTTGACTTTTAACTCCTTCAATTGCATCCCGAATGTAATTCTCATGACCATAGGTGATCATGACTACTGAAACATCAATTAATTGGTTCTCGTCTTCAATCATGACAAATATTTTAAACTAATTCATATTGATCCAACATATAATGAATCTCTTCTTTGGTGTTAAACATCAAAGCATCAATTATTGACAGATTTGGTTCAAATGATCGATAACTTTGCTTATAGTCCAAACCATTAAACTTGTGAAAAAACAACTCAACATCAGCCAAATCATACTTGGCCTTGTCAAAAAATGATTGTCCACCAATGGGATTAATATAGGTGAGTTTCTCACCTAAGCTCTTACAAATATTTAATGCCCATTCATCGGAATCTTGCGGCTCTTCGATGGTTAATCCCATTTCGGAAAAAATAGAAATCTCCTTAGGCATTTCTAAATACAAGCAGATCTCATTGAGAATGTGCTTATTTAACGAAGTAATATTGTCAAATTCTTTGGAAAAGGTTTGATTCAAAAAATTCATTACCAATTCATAATTAGGAGCAATTTTCTTGTAAATCTGAAATTGAGCTAGAATTTTATCTTTCCAAGGTTTAGAATTATCTAAGTTACAATCTTTGATTAAAGTAGACCTACCATTATCTTTCTTCAATGGAACTTGAATATACAACCATCCTTCCCGTTGTTTTAGAATTCTATTTCTTTCAATCCAGCCTTGTCTAATAAATTGAACTGAATCCAATAAAATAAAACTATCAGTATGTTTGATCAAACTGATATACCCTAAATATGGAAAGAAATAAGGTTGCATTATACCTATTTTCTTTCTAAGCATTATTACTTATTTTTTGAATTTAATATTAGTGTGAATTAACTTCAAACGTGATTTTTTGTTCTTTACTATTCGTATGATTTTGACTTTTTAAAGTCAATTATCATTCATTGTTTTAATTATTTTCCCTGGAACACCAACAACGGTACATCCATCGGGAATATTCTTATTAATAACTGATCCGGCGCCAACAACTACATGATGACCTATGCTAATATTTGGTAAGATAGTACAATTTGTCCCCAAAAAACTATATGAACCAATTTTACAATGTCCTGAGACAGCTACCCCTGGACATACTTCCACGAAATCCGAAATATTTACATCATGTCCAATGGAAACCATTTGATTCACTAAAACCCCATCTCCTATTATTACATCATTCGTTATTACGGAGTTTAACATCACATTTACGCCTTTCCCCATCTGAACGCCAAACGACCCTACTCGACTTTTATTTGATATCAAAGTGAATGCTTGCCCTCCTAACTCCTCAAAATTCCTATATACCATCCCTCGCAATTCTGGACCACCAATTCCTAAAATAAACCTAGCATCAATGTCCTTAAAATATTTCCCTGCTTCTTCCCTACTCCTTAAAATCTTAAATTCATTATATAACTTCAGCGGCAAATCCGATGATATATCGTCATAAAATACTATATCTTTCCTTTCAAAACTCTCTAAACAAACTTCTAAGACTTCTTTAGCTAAACCTTTTGCACCAAATATTAACATGTACTAATTGTTTTGACAACGTAAAATAATCCTACAGATCCAATCCACCTCATCATCTGTCAATTCAAAATATAATGGTAAACATAATACCCGTTTCGCAATATCATCAGTAACCTGAACTTCAATAGGCTCCAAATAAGGTAAACTCGATGATAAACTAGGATAAAAATACCTTCTAGTAAAAATCTCAAATGTATCTAAAGTGGATTTTATCTTTAATAATAATTCCTCTGACTCTAGTACATAAACTAAATAAGCCCCATTTTGGTTTGAATTGCTATGCCATTCAGGCACCCTTGCTTTAAAATTCTTTAATTTCTCCGCATATCGATTTGTAATTGTTAATCGTCTGGAAATAATACGATCCACCCACTTAAAATTCACTAATCCCATTGCGGCATGAAACTCCGAATTCTTTCCATTAAATCCCAATTCTGAAAAACTACTATAACCCGAAATCCCAAAATTTCGCATCGAAGCCATTTTCTTTAATAAATCAGGATCCTTCGTAACTACTAACCCTCCTTCAACACTATGATACAACTTAGTTGCATGCAGACTACATGTACTAATGTCTCCATATTCAAAAACAGATTTCCCATTCACCTTTACCCCAAAAGCATGAGCACCATCATAAATCACCTTTAAATTATGCTTCTTTGCAATAACTTCTATTGCCTCAACATCACAAGGATTACCATAAACATGAGTCGCCAATATCGCACAAGTATCAGGACCAATAGCAGCTTCAATTTTATTAGGATCTATGTTAAGCGACGCTGGATCAATATCCACGAATTTTGGAACACAGCCTTCCCATACAATTGATGAAGTTGTTGCAACAAAAGAAAATGGTGTGGTGATTATTTCTCCTTTTAAGTCTAAAGCCTTAATAGCAAGTTGAAGAGCAACGGTCCCATTCGTCACGTATAATAAGTGATCTAAACCTAAGTAGTCTTTTAATTCCATCTCCAGTTTGCTGGCCAATGGACCCATATTTGTCAACCAATTTCTTGACCATATACTGTCAAGATAATCTTTATAGTCATCAACAGGGGGTAAAAAGGGTTTTGTTACAGGTATCATTTAATTAATTTCGTAATGGAAAATTAATTAAACTACCTTTAATTATTAGCCATCAGAACCATCTAAACTTATGTTTGTAGGGTATTGTTTACATTAAGAAGCCAATCTGGTCTCGTTGGCGAACAAAAAAAAATATATTACTACATTTCAACACTTTAACCATTTATTAAGATAAACTAATTGAAAAAAAAATGGCCTTGAATCTAAAGAAGATTCAAGGCCAATAATATTAATAATATGAAATTACTTGTCTTAAATAATTAGGGAATAAATTATATTTTCAATCTCAAAAACATCACTAAACAATTCCTTGTAATTGAGTAAGCTTATTGAAGTATGGAGAATTTTCTCTTAATCCATCAAAATCACCAGAGGCAATAACTTGTCCTTTTTCCAATAAATAAATGGTATCTGAATTCCTAATCGTCGATAACCTATGCGCAATTGCAATTATGGTCAATTTACCTTTTAGAGATTCTATACTTTCCTTAATAATATGTTCTGTTTCCGAGTCTAAGGCTGAAGTCGCCTCATCCATAATTAATATTTCAATATCACGATACAGTTCTCTCGCTATTGAGATCCTTTGTTTCTGACCACCAGAAATATTAATACCATTATTCCCGAGGCTACTATCTTCTTTCATTGGTAGTTCATTGACAAAGTTTACCAACCCACACATCCTTAATACCTCATTGAATTTCTTTAAACTTTGTTCGTTTTTATCCTCCCAAAAAGTAATATTTTCAAATATCGTAGCATTAAAAATTGTAGCCTCTTGGGTAATATATCCTATTTTAGTCTTATAACTCAATGAATTCAACGTATCAAAAGGCTTATCATTAATTAATAATTGTCCCCCAGATGGAGCTAATAATGTTGATATCACATTAACCAAACTAGTCTTTCCTGAACCGGACTCTCCAACTAATGCAATTGTTTCGTTTTTCTTAATATCTAAATTGATATTATTTAAAACTACTTGTTCATCAAATTTTAGACTTAAATCCCTCACTTTAATGGAATCAACATTTTGAATTTCTGAACCAAAATACTCAACCTCTTGATTCTTATCTAAAATAGCTTGAAATTCCTTAAGATTTTCAATTGAGCCAACATGCATCAAATAATTATTCCAATTCGATTGAATATCAACGATCTTCTGCATGACCCTATAAAAGAATAATAAGATAACCATGATGGCACCAAGGGAAGCCTTGAACACAATTACATGAATACCTATAACAGCACAAATGATAATAATTGTAATAGGTTCTCGAAGGGCAGCTAATCTGGAAGCTAATTTTGAAACCTCAATTTGATTGGAAATTAAACTATCCAATTCACCTAGAAGTCTCCTAAAAAACATCTTGCTCCGACCTGTTCCTTTTATATATTTATAATTATTGAATACCTCAATGAGTTCACCACTGTATCGATGGTTATTCTGTGTAATGGATCGGGATAAATCTTCTGTTTTTTTATAAAAATACTTATAAATAAAGTTTGAAAGCAATCCTCCTACGGTCACCAATATTGAAAACTTCCAATCTAAAAAGAACGCAAAACCTAAATAAATAACCACAAACATGGAGTTCTTTATGGTCTCCAAATATTGATTACATGCATAAACTACTTGCCATGCCTCTCCTAATAAAGAGTTTTGCAACCTTCCAACATCAATTTTCAGGTATTCTTTATAAGATAATTGCTGAAATGCTAGAATCATCTTATGTCTGATATTCTTAGAAAATATATTTTGATTGACTGCCAGGTAAACAGATGCGAAATAGAAGAAAACTGCCTTTAAAACAAATAATGCTACAATGAGGATGAGCATATTGCCAATTGTTACTGGCAAATGAATCAACTCAAAAAAGTCCCTGACGTATAATATAAGCTTGTTTTCGTCTCCAGTGGATACATTTAATCCGGAATTATCTGCGACTTGTAATAATGGCACAAACATCGCCAAGCCCAAACTATCCAATAATACCATTAATAAGCTGAATAATAGCATTAAGAATAATGTAAACCCTAGGTATTGATAAAAAAAGTATAATGCTTCAAACCTGGATTTAAGAAAGTTTTTCATAAAAATATCGCCCTATCTAGAGTATAACTCACTAACTATTAAATGTATTTGTTTTCAATCAAAGATTGGTAAAAAAATATTACTTGCCAAACTCAGCGTTTAACATTCTTCTCAATCCTTCCTCCATTGAATATGGCGGAACAAATCCCGAAGACATTGCCTTGGTTGAATCATACTTGGTAACAGCACAAAACTTCTTAACTCGAACTGAACTTATTGTTAATTTCTTACGGGTAATAAAGGCCAAAACATCAAAACCATATCCACCCATCATCCCTAACCAATATGGAATATGGGTTGTAGGAATACGTTTTCCTAAAATCTCCCCAGTGTGGTAAACTAAATCGTTGGTGGTAAAATCTGGCTTATCAACATAATTAAATACGTTATAGCCTTCTCGTTTATGTTGAATCAAAAATTCAATAAATGCTACCACATTACCTACATAAGACATTGATTTCTGGTTCTTCCCATCACCAATCATCATGAATTTGCCTGATGCTATCTGACTTAACAGATTAAATACATTGCCTCGATTTCCTTCCCCAAATATTACTGTCGGACGAACAATGTTGATATTCCAATCCTGATGAGTCTTATTCCACTCTTGTAATACCTTTTCAGCTTCCCATTTACTCTTTCCATAATGATTGAATGCATCCGCAGGAAAAGATTCATCTGGATTATTTTTGTCCAAACCGTAAACAGCTACAGAACTTGTGAAGATTAACCGCCTAACACCAGTAGCCTCCATAGCCTCCAATGTATTCCTCATCCCCTCAACGTTTACATCATAATATAAAGACGTCGGTGTAACATCATCTCTATGTTCAGCTGCTAGTAAAATAACAATATCCTGCCCCTTCAAAAGTTCTTTCAAACGAACTTTATCTAAAACATTAGCAATTTTTGTGATCTGAGGAAAATTGGAACTTTGTTGTTTATCAATATTGATAAGGTTTAGGCTAGGTGTATCTATAAGGTTCTCTATAAGCTTTGTACCAACAAAACCAGAACCTCCGATAATGGCTATATTCATTAATTATCTAATAGTTATGTTATTCACAAATGTAATGGATACTTTCTTGATCGCTTCTTCCGTTTCAACTTCCTTTACCTGCCCCCCTACTAATTGGATAGACTCGACCCGAATCTCTTCATTATTAACCTCCTGGTTTACAAGGTTTGCATTCTTTTTATTTACAAAATAATTAAAAGTCATTGTAAATACAAACCATAGAATTAAATCCATTAGGATGACTATATTATTACTGATAAACTGAACCGTAATAATATTAAATGCACAAAAAAATAATGAAAGACCAATAATGCTCATCATTGCTCCCTTGTGAGAAAGTCCAGAACGCAATAACTTATGATGTAAATGGCTACGATCAGCTTTAAATAATGGTAATCCCTTATACCATCTGATGAAGATAACACGAGCAACATCAAACACAGGTACAATTAATGTCGAAAATGCAACCACAATTGCTCCTTCTGAAAACGGCTTGATACTCTTATTATTCATTGCGAAACTAATAGCCAAAAATGCCATGGTATAACCTAATGTCATACTACCCGTATCACCCATGAATATTCTACGTCTTCTTTTTGAAGCCCCAAAAACATTATAGTAAAAAAACGAAATCAGAATTCCTGTTGTAATAAAAGCCAATAATGCATGAATCCATGCATGATAAAATGCAAATAAGGTTCCCAAAACCAAACACCCAACTCCTACCAATCCAGAACATAAACCATCAAGACCATCAATCAAATTGATGGCGTTAATAATGAGTACAACAGCAAAAATAGTTAATGGAACTCCTATCCAAACAGGTAGATACGTTAAAAACAATACCCCATATAAATCATTGATCCATAAGCCTGATAATGGAAATAAGGTGGCAACCAAGATCTGAGCGACGAATTTCCACTTATAACTTACTCCAATCAAATCATCTGCAATTCCAATAATATATAAAATCACTAACCCGCAGATCAACATAATGAACATCGGAAAAACCTCCCATGTTACAATACCTAAATCCACAAAATTCGTCTTATAAACTAAAACTACAGTGATTGCTAATAAACAACATTGAATAGGAACAAATGCAACGCCCCCTAATCTTGGAATAATGCTCTGATGTACCTTTCTGGCATCAACAGGATCAAACAATCTTTTCCTATAGGTAATCAGCATGATGTAGGGGATAATTACTTTCCCAAGTAAAATCGCAATTAAGAAAGGAACTAAAAGAATGATAAATTCCATCGATTTATTGTTTTATACTTAAACCCGTTTGAACTTCCCTTGCTTTACCTAACTAGCAATTAATTTTGGGGGCATCTGAGGCTTTATATTGGGAACAAATTTAATACAATAAAACCCCGCAAACGAGTGATTTAGTCCTCTTGCATCTAAATTTTCTGTTTTTGTAGCCCAAACCTTACAGCTTAAATTTACATGCTTAAACATCTATTTTTAAATAAATAATCGCATAAAACGCCCTCCAATTTGGTCATTAACCAATTGAAATACAAAACTATATGAGTTAATTACTCGAAATCGTAAAATATTCACAATTTCAAAAACTTCATTTCCTATAAAATAATCGAATTAACTTTGATTTGTGAATTTAAATAGAGAAAGATTGATTGTTAATTAAATTTTTTAAACAGCTTCTTCAATAAAGAGCCTTTTATTGAATTTTCACCTTCACCTTCCTGATATGACATGGTAAAACTCAATTGATGTGCAGTTTTTTGCTGAATTGCTCGATAAATTACATCCCAACCTGGAAGTCCACCGAAATTCCGATCATCAATAAACAGGTCCGCTGTGAGCTTTCTGGATGCTTTACTGCTATCCTCTTCTGGAAAATTTGAATTGTGTGAATAAAATATCAACCCATTCGCTGAACAATAGTCAATCGCCTCTTGTAACAAATCCCCTTCTCTAACTGTCCAAAGAATCAAAATATGCTGTTCATTCTGTAGCTGCTTCAAGGTATCAATGGCATATGGAATTGGCTTACCTATTTTGGGATATTTGTGCTCTACTATGGTACCATCAAAATCAACTGCTATTATCATTTTATTATCTTTTAATATGCTGCGATTAGCAAATTTTAGTCCACTATTAGCGTAAATTTACTCATTTATTAACCTCATCAGACCATTCTTCTTTTCAAAGAACAGGCCAAGTATTTCCAAAATAGGTTCATTTGAAACAATAAAAGTTACATTGATTTTATTTTAAACACATTTAATAATAAAATAACAATAAATTGATAAAATTGCTTTTAAACAAAGTTAAGAGCTATTATTTAAAGGTTTTATTAAGTTTAACAGCATTAGGAATTAATTACAATTTCTTAAAAAGCTTGATTAAAAACTAACTTTTAATAATTTAGCCCCCGCAAATTTCACAACTATCTAAAATTTAAATTTTTTAAAATGAAAGTATTAAAAATTGCTTTTTTATCTGCTGTTTCCTTCCTAGCTACGCAAGTGTCAGGCCAAGAATCTACCGACCTTAAAAATGTCGAAAATGCTGACACCACAAAAACTTGGACCATCAAAGGTGAAAACACCTTCTTGATCAACCAAAGCTCATTCTCTAACTGGGCAGCAGGTGGTATCAATTCATTAGCGGGAAATCTCGTTTTCAACTATGATTTTAACTATAAAAAAGACAAATGGAATTGGGACAACAAATTAATTGCTGCCTATGGTCAAACCTATCAGAAAGAAACTGATTGGAGAAAAAATGATGATAGGTTCGCTATCAACAGTTTATTGGGTTATCAAGCCGCTGAAAAATGGTTCTATACCTTCTTTATGAACTTTAACACCCAATTTGCTAATGGTTATGAATACAAAGGAACTGAAAAAGGTAGAAAAATCTCCGCTCCTTTTGCTCCAGCTTACTTAAGCTTTGGTCCTGGTATTGCATATAAAGAGTCGGATAATTTTAAAATTAACATCTCTCCTGCTTCGGCAAGATTTATTATGGTGGGTGCTCCTTCCTTAAGAAAAGATTATGGAATTTCTGATACAACAAAATTCTCTAGAAATGAATTAGGTGCTGCATTAGATGCTTATTACAAAGTTAATTTGATGGAAAATATTTCATTAGAAAATATTTTGAAACTTTATTCAAATTATCTAGAAGATCCTCAAAATGTAGATGTGGATTATCTTGCAAATCTGAATTTACAAGTAAATAAATTTATTACAGTAAATGCAGCTGTCCAACTAATCTATGACGACAATGTAAATGTCCCTAAAAGTGATGGAACGAAAGGACCAGGTTTACAAGTAAGACAAATTCTTGGCGCTGGAGTTACCTATAAATTCTAATCCTAATTCTATAAAATTCAACAATATCTTAAGCGGCAAAATTGCCGCTTTTTTTATTTTCACAAACATAACTCAAGACCAATTTTCCTAGACTTTTTGAAACTAATAACCAATAAGTCTGTTAATTATATATTGAAAATCCTTTAATTTTTTTTTGATATGGCTAAAATAGTTGCAGAACAATTGGTAGAAATGTTGGTGGAAGCTGGAGTTAAACGTGTATATGCTGTTACCGGAGATAGCTTAAATTATTTTAATGAAGCAATTCGAAAAGATGGCCGTATTCAATGGATCCATGTCCGACATGAGGAAGTTGGTGCTTATGCTGCTACAGCAGAAGCTGAACTCGATGGATTAGCATGCTGTGCTGGAAGTTGTGGACCAGGTCATATCCATCTGATTAACGGTGTATATGAAGCCCATAGATCCCACGTACCGATGATTGTAATTGCCTCAACAATTCCTACACATCAAATGGGAATGGGTTATTTTCAAGAAACAAATACTTATAAATTATTCAACGATTGTAGTGGTTATAATCAATTGATTACATCACCTGAACAAGCACCCAGAATTATTCAATCTGCTATTCAACATGCTATTTCTAAAAAAGGAGTTAGTGTGATAGGATTGCCTGGTGACGTCTCGGAAATGAAAGCAAAAGATTCCATAACATCTACTCAAATTTTTAAATGTAATCCCGTAATCCGCCCTTCTGAACAAGAACTAAGAAGTATGGCCGATTTAATAAATAAAGCTTCTAAAGTGACCTTGTATGCTGGAATTGGAGCAGCAAATGCGCGAAATGAATTGAAAACCATTGCAGAAAAATTGCTATCTCCAGTTGGGTACAGTTTCCGCGGTAAAATGAACGCACAACTAGCGCCTCCATATGATGTCGGTATGACAGGGCTTCTTGGAATTCCTTCTTGTTATCAGGCAATGAAAGAAGCTGATGTGCTCGTATTATTGGGAACTGATATGCCTTACGATGAATTTATGCCAACGGACAATAAAATCATTCAAATTGACACCTCAGAAGAAAGATTAGGGCGACGCTGTAAATTGGATATTGGGGCAGTCGGAGATATTAAAGAAACAATCAATGCTTTGCTTCCTTTATTAGATCAAAAACAAGATAGTTCCTTCTTGGATTCCTTCGGAAAGTTCGCTGACAAAGTACAGGAAAACTTAAACCAATATGTTGAAGATATTGGAAATCAGGATGCTATCCAGCCTGAATTCGTCGCTGATGTAATCAATAAATACGCAAGTCCAAATGCCATATTCACCTTGGATACTGGGATGACCTGTGTTTGGGGAGCTCGATATATCCAACAAACTGGAGACCGTAAAATGCTAGGTTCTTTTAATCATGGTAGTATGGCTAATGCTATGCCTATGGCTATAGGTGCCGCTTTAGCTCATCCTGAAAGGCAGGTTATTGCAATGTGTGGTGATGGCGGACTTTCTATGTTATTGGGCGATTTAGGTACCATTAAACAATACAACCTTCCCATTAAAATCATTGTCTTTAATAACCGAGCCTTAGGAATGGTAAAACTTGAAATGCAAGTTGCTGGACTTGTCGATAATCAAACGGATATGGAGAACCCTGATTTCTCAAAGGTTGCTGAAGCTTTTGGAATACCCGCAATGAATATCCATAAACCTCAAGAAATCGATGCAGTAATCGATCAGACCTTAAAGGTCGATGGACCTTTTTTACTTAATATTTTCACTAATCCAAATGCCTTGGCTATGCCATCACATATCAGTGCAAATCAGGTATTAGGAATGACGGAAAGCATGGGAAAATTATTATTGGGAGGACGAATGGATGAAGTTTTCGAAACTATCAAATCAAATTACAAACATTTGAAAAGCATGTTTTAAACAACCATAATACAAACATTTATTTACTTTTATACAAATGACTAAGTAAGGCAAAACAAAGAATAAAACTCATAATAAAACCAAACCAAGATAAAATTGGGATACCCCAAATTAGGTATCCTACGCGACCATGAGCCAAAATACTGGCACCAACTCCAAAGGTCATCGCCAAAATGGATAATAGAAATTTATTCCCCATACGATGCAGGATTAACTGAAGATTATCAAAATCCTGCATCTTATGGTTGACCGTAATTTTATCATCCTTTACCTTCTCTAATATCGTCAGTAAATCCAATGGAACTTCTGTCAATACATCCTTTGCAAACTTCGCTTTCTCCTTTAATTGACTTATAATATATTCTGAAGAAAATTTCTGCGCAGCTATTTTCTTTGCAAATGGCTCTATACTTTCTGGAACATTTAAATCAGCATCTAACTGCCGTCCAGTACCTTCTAAAATAGAAACCCCACGCAACAATAAATAAACAAAATCGGGTAATAGAATATGATTGCTCTGTAGGACTAAATTGAGCTTCTGCAACATGACTGAAATATCGATATCATCCAAAGCGTTTTGCTTTATCATCTCAAAAATCTCATAGGCATCCCGCTCTAATCGCCTTTCATCCTCAATATGATGGACAATAGCCAATCTTTTGATGTTCTTGATTAAACTCTTGGCATCATTGGCAAGGAAATCCAAAACCATCGATTCAATTATCTTCCGATCCTCTGGAATCATAAAACCCATGGCCCCAAAATCAATAAATACTATTTGCCCATGCTTATTGACAAAAACATTCCCTGGATGGGGGTCGGCATGAAAGAAGCCATGCATAAGGACTTGTTCCAAATAGAGGTCTAGAACATTTTGCAACACTGATTTGGCGTATAAACCATAGCCCTCTATTCCTTCGATATCATTTACTTTAACCCCATCAATATACTCCATGCATATCAAGGTATCTGTGCTGTATTTCCGATATACTTTTGGAATATGAATATCTTTATTCTCTAAAAAATTTCTCCTGAAACGCTCGATATTATTCAGCTCATTTGTAAATGACAATTCATTGAGTAAGGAGCTCTCAAATGATAATACGATCTGGTAAAGGTTCATTTTATAAACAACCTCATACTTCCTTTGAAGTAGTCTCACCAGATCTTTAATAAAGTCCAGATCTGCTTGGATCACTTCATCTATTTCTTCACGCTTTGCTTTTATGACAACCTCTTTCCCATTCAGCAAAGTAGCTCGATACACTTGCGCAATTGAAGCAGATGCTATCGGTTTACTTTCAATATTGATAAAATGCTTATCCAAGTCAATCTCTAACTCTTCTGCTAGCCTTTTCCGAACATCAATATCCTCCAATGCTACATCATCCTGTAGTTTAACCAGCTCCTCCTGCAAATCCTTAGGAATAATGTCGGGGCGATTACTGAGTAATTGCCCTAATTTTATAAATGTAGGACCTAATTCTTCTATCGCTAATCGAACTCGAACATTAAAATTCTCTTCAAATACTTTCCGAGCATGACTGTTCCAAAAAAGAAAACTATCTGGTAAAATCCTATCTAAATTGCTCCTTGAAATCACTTCATCAAAACCATGTTTCGACAAAATTTTTAGGATCTGTCCTACTCTTTTTATTTTCTGAAAGCCATTAATGTGTTTCATTTTTTAGAATCTCCAAAAGAATAACAAGTCAAATAACAAATGGATTTTTGTATTTCTATTTTCTGTTTAAATCTGTAACTAATAATGGATTACTTTCCTTCATTTCTTCAATAAATTTAGCAACCTTATCTGTGGATGCTTCATTCATCAGATAATCCAACTCCTTTTGTGTAATTCCTACCAATTGAATAAAGGAAACTTCCCCATGGGGAGTTGAAATCCTTCCTAACTGCGGATCTAAAGTTGTGGCAAAACCTACAATATCAGTTTCAGTATTTAATCGAATTGGACCTTTCGCTGGAATAAACTGATTCTCTTCAAACCATCGACCACTTTGATAAACATATCGAGCCAAATTATTGAATACCTGCATAACCCAACCTGGATCTCCTTCATCACCTGAGTAAGGAACTAACCTAAAGGTAAACTCGAAACCCCATTTGCTAAATTCTTTCCCGGCAGACTCTGGATTGAAATACAATTCACTCATCCCATAAGTAACTAAATGTAAATGTGCAGGCGAAACTTGATTATCATACACACTTATCCCATCAATTGGATCTGTACCTCCAGCTGCAAAATGCAATCCACATAATGGACCATAATGCCTCGGTTCTATCCCAGAATAAACCCTATCCAGCTGTTCATCAATGGATAACCAACCTACCGCAGTATCCTCATTATATTTTTCTATATATTCTTCTTTTGAAATCATATTAATTCTTTTTAATAGTTTACCCCGAAAACTATGCCATACTCCAATAAATAATTTTTTCAAATCAATATACTCAATTCAATTTTAATAGTAAATTACATCGATAACCTAATCAGCATGATACAAGAAAAACTAGCCTCCTTTTTAGGTAGAAGAGACGAAACTCCAAACATTGAACTGGCACAATTAATTTCAAACAACAAAGACAGTCAGGCTGTCAAAGATTTGGTTTTACTCCTGAAAGGAAAAAGTAAGGATTTCCAAAATGATAGTATTAAGGTATTATATGAAGTGGCCGAACATACTCCAGAACTCATTTCTGATTTTATTCAAGATTTTATTGATGCCTTAAAAAGCAAAAATAACCGACTGCAATGGGGAGCAATGACCGCTTTAAAAAAAATAACTCCAATAAACGCCGAACAGATTTTTAAAAATATATTAGTATTAGAGCAAGCTACAGGACAGGACTCAGTGATCACTAGGGATAATTTTATTGAAATTCTTTCAATTCTATTAGATGAAAAGGAATATGCAGATTTGATATTCCCGATGATATTAAAGCAACTAAAAAATTGCCCAACAAATCAATTGGCCATGTATACAGAAATACTAGCTCCAAAAATAACCTCAGTTACATGTAAATCATTTCAAGAAACTGTAAGCAGTCGATTAAATGAAATCGATAAAGAAAGCAAAAGAAAAAGAATTGAGAAGGTTTTAAAGAAACTAAACTGTTAAAACCTTCTCTTTCTCTAATTAATACATTTGTAGGGTTTCAATTATTTCAGAAGCACCTTTTTGTGTTGCATAATCAATAGCAGTTTTTCCGTCTTGATCAACGATATCCTTATCTGCACCTCCCTTTAAGAGGAGATTGATGATTTCTACATTATCTTTCCCAGCATCTCCAAATATTATGGCTTTTATTAATGCTGTATAGCCTTTTTTATTGATATGATTAATTGGATAATTCTTTGTATGAACTAATAATCGTACTACATCCACATGTCCATTCTCTGCAGCTGAGATTAAGGCAGTCTCATTATCATGATTGAATACATCAAATCGAGCGCCGTATGCCAAGTATAACTTTACTAAATCTAAATACCCTGCAGAACCCGCATACAAAAATGGACTATTTAATAAATCATCTTGTTGATTCGGATCAGCACCTCGCTTTACTAAAAATGCCGCCATTGCATAATCATGCTGGTAAGTAGTAACCATTAATAAATTCTGCGACTGCTCATTTACCCCATTTATATTCGATAAATTGAGGTTCTTATCCAAATAGACGGTGTCACCTCGCTTAACTGCACTCTCTATTTCTGGTCCCATTTTCATTATTAATTTATGTTGATTTCTCTGTTAATATTTAACAGCTTTATTAATTTATTATCATAATTCTTTCTGTTAAAACGTATTTTATACAATTATTAGCCATCAGCCTAAATAATATATTAATCCAAGTTAAAAGTGTTTTCAATACATAATAACACAATAAATATATTTAATTTTTCCATTACATTTTAATTCTTGTTAATCTATATTTTATTGTAGCTAAATAGCCTCACAATAAATCCAATAAACAATTTTCAACTATTTTCATTTATTATCATAGATCAATGTCCATGTATTATTTTATCCCAATTTTTGCAGTATTAAACGAAAACGAAAAATAAAATCTCATACAATGAAAAATCTATTAAGCTTATTAACTTCTTTAGTTCTTGTGTGCAACATTGCATTTGCACAAACTAAATGGACTGTAGACCCTGCTCATACGAATGCAAGGTTTGAAATTAAACACTTAGGAATCGCTTTTGTTGATGGTCAATTCACCAAATTGGAAGGTCAAGTAGATTCAAAAGACTCCGTTAACTTCGATAACGCAACTGTCAATTTTGATATTGATGTAAATAGCATCGATACGCGTATTGAAGCAAGGGACAATCACTTAAAAAGTGATGACTTCTTTAGTGCTGAAAAATTTCCTAAAATGAGCCTTAAAAATGCTACCCTTAAAAAAGCTGGAAAAGGTAAATTCAAATTAACAGGTGATTTAACTATTAAAGATGTTACAAAACCAGTGACTTTTAATGTCACTCAAAACAATGGAACAATAATCGATCCTTGGGGAAAAACTCTTGCTGGATTCACAGCAACAACATCTATCAACAGATTCGACTACAATATCAAATATGCAGATAAAACTCCTGCTGGAATTGATGCCGTAGCTACTGAAGTGGCAATTACAGTGAATGTGGAATTAGTGAAAAACTAATTCCGAAGGGGATAAATAATCAGTATTGATTTAGCTTAGAATCACAAATAACTATTTATAAAAAGAAATGGGCGATTATTTATCGCCCATTTCTACTATTATTAGTTATCCCAATATTTTTTCAATCCTTATTCCTCAACTTCATAAGACCAAGTCATTAATCTTTCTTGAAAAATTCTGGAAATTTTATTGAAATAGCGCTTATGCTTATACCCCATTACCCATTGAATCCCTTCAACAGCATTGGTACAAAAAATCTCATCTGCCACTTTAACAATTTCCGGCTTAATTTCGGCCTCCACAACTTCAATACCTTGCTCCTGCGCCATATCCATCACAACTCTTCGCATAACCCCAGCAATACAACCTTCTGAAATCGCCGGTGTATACAACACCTTATCATAATAAACAAAAATATTCGACGCTAAGGCTTCACATAAATTACCCGATTGATTAAGAATCAAAACCTCATCAAAGGCATTCTTTTTCTTAAATAAACCTGCCATAACATAAATTAAAGCATTGTTTGATTTAATCTTTGATAATTCCGAATATGACTTCTTGTATTCTGTATATATATCAATTATTAGCCCTGTCTTTTTATCTCTTAACGTTTCTGGTTTACGATCTACCTGAATAATATAACCTGCTTTATTAGTTTCAGGACTATATAAACCTCCTCCTTCACGGTAAACAATCAATCGAACGCGCGCCTGTTGTCCAACCATATTGTTCTTTCGCAACAACTCCTCTACCTTGGTACGAACAAAATAACTATCAAATTGATCTTTATCATCAAAGTGAAGCATCTCCATGCTATCATGCAATCTTTCCAAATGAAGATCTAAAAATCGAATATCTCCATCTCTCCATAACATCGTTTCAAAAATTCCATCTCCATAACGAAACGCACGACTATCTACATCTAAAATTGCCGTATCCTGAGGTACTATTGCACCATTATTATTAATAAAATGTGTGGGCATAAATTTTTTAAGAATCTAACTTTGATTATTTGAGCTATAACTTCTCCATTTCTCTAATGCTAAACGGAAATCTTCCGGAATTGGTACTTCAAAATGCACAAATTCTTTTGTTTTTGGATGAATAAATCCTAAACTCCTGGCATGCAAGGCTTGACGTGGTAGTATTTTAAAAGTATTCTCTACAAATTGCTTGTACTTCGCAAATGTCGTCCCTTTAAGGATTTTATCACCACCATATGATTCATCACTAAATAAAGGATGTCCAATGGACTTCATATGAGCACGAATCTGATGAGTACGCCCTGTTTCTAGTTGACATTCTATTAAAGTAACATAGCCTAAACGCTCCAAAACCTTATAGTGGGTGACAGACCATTTCCCCTTTTCCTCATCCTCATACATATCCATGATTCGTCTATCCTTCAAGTTTCGACCGATATAGCCCGAAACAGTCCCATCTTCTGCAATATCTCCCCAAGCCAAGGCTATATATTTTCTGCTAATGCTATGTTCATAAAATTGCTTCGCCAAAAAGGTCATCGCCCATTCACTCTTTGCAATAACTAATAAACCCGAGGTGTCTTTATCAATGCGATGAACCAAGCCCGGACGACCGGTATTCCCAGGTAATGTAGGTAATTGATTTAAATGGAAGGTCAAAGCATTTACTAAGGTACCTGTATAATTATTGAATCCAGGATGAACAACCATACCTGCCTCTTTATTAACTAATAAAACATCATCATCTTCATAAACAATTTCTAGAGGAATATCCTCTGGATATACCTCCGTATCACGAGGTGGATCTGGTAAAACAACCGTAATGACATCTAGGGGTTTAACCTTATAACTGGCCTTGATCACCTTTTCATTGACCTTGACCGTGCCAGCGTCTATCGCATTTTGAATTCGATTCCTAGAAGTATTCTCTACCCTATTCATCAAGAATTTATCAATACGCAATAAGGCCTGCCCCTTATCAGCAACTATCCTTAAATGTTCAAAAAGCTCCTGCTCGTCCTGCTCGTTCTCAAGATGATCTGTCATGCTGCAAAAATAGCATTTTTATAATCATTCCTTTTCCTCAAAGAAAAAAGCATAATTTTACAGCCATGCATTTCCCATTCGAAATTTTCAGCCCTGAAGAACAGATACAAAACCCAAGGTTCTTGAAAAATGGAATCTCTCTTTTCATGAAAAGAGATGATAAAATTCACCCCTTCATTTCAGGCAACAAATGGCGTAAACTAAAACATCAGTTGGAACATGCTAAATCACAAAATATCACAAATTTAGCAACCTTTGGAGGCGCTTGGTCCAACCATCTCCTAGCTACTGCAGCCGCAGCAGCCCAATTTGGTTTCAATGCCATCGCTTATGTACGTGGTGAAGAAATTCGAAATCCTGTCCTGGATATGTGTCGCTTATATGGAATGGAATTAAGATTTGTAGATAGAGAATCCTATAAAAATAAACATGGCCTTTTCGTTTTAAATCACAACAGTGAAAATGATTATTTTATTGACGAAGGTGGAAAATCTGAACTTGGCTTACTGGGCTGTTCTGAAATTATTGATGAATTAAAAAACGAATACGACCATATCTTTGTAGCCTCAGGTACAGGAACTACAGTAGCCGGAATTCAACTAGGAATTCAGCAGAAAAAATTAAAAACTACGGTCCATAGTATCCCAGTATTAAAAGGAGCTGATCATTTATTGGATGAATTTTCAAACTGGGAAATAGATACTCAAAAAATCAAAATGCATTTGGATTATCATTGTTCTGGATATGCAAAAACTACTCCTGAACTCATTTCATTTATCCAGCAATTTATTGAATCAACGGGAATTATGATCGAACCAACCTATACAGGCAAATTAATGTACGCTGTATTCGACCTTCTAGAAAAAGATTATTTCAAACCGAACAGTAAGATATTGGTTATTCATACAGGTGGTCTAACAGGCTTACTTGGACATTTGGATAAATTTAACCGCTAAAATGACATAAATCTTAATATGTAATCAGAGATAAATAATATTTTTACCCCAAATGGAAAGTCTTTGACCACATAATCAACCGATAACAAACATAAAATGCGCTTAAAGCTGTTAATATTAGTAATCATATCCTTAATTCAAATCCCTTCCTATGCGCTCCAAATACAGATTCAAGATACTGTAAGCACTAAAGAACAAAGGGATAGCATTATGCCAACAGCACATCTTTACGATATCGTAGATGCTTTCAATGATATTAACCCTTTTAAAAAAGACAAAAAGAATCCTTCAGGAAAAAGATCTGCAATCTCCTACCTCCCAAATATAAATTACAACCCATCAATAGGTGCTCAAATTGGTATTAAAGCTGTTGGAGGTAAAATCCTCGGAAATGAACCTAATACTACAATGTCCATTGCAGCAACAGCATTAAGTGCGACCACAAGAGGAATTATTGTGGGATACCTTCTTCACGATATATATACGCCCGGAAATAAGTGGAACATCAAAGGCGGAGCAATGGTTGCCAAAGCAGTTGGTCTAGATTATGGTCTTGGAATCGGTGGACCTTTGACTAATCCAACCGAGGAAGAATTAATACTGAATAACCCTGATAGACAACGTTATGTTAACAAATACATGGCTTATACTATCAATGAAAGAATATATAAACAACTATTTCCAGGTGCTTTTGTCGGTGTGGGAGTGTTTTTTGAATTGAAACGGCAACTTACTACAGTCGGTAATCAAGAAAATATGGCTCCTGTTGAAATTTACAGCCGTTGGAATGACTTTGACCCTACCAGAGTGAATAACAATGGACTTATGCTTAATATGCAGTACATGACCCGCGATAATCCTAATTCCGCTTACAAAGGTTATTATTTCGACATGGTTCTTAGAATGAATCAAACCTGGTTAGGAAGTACGCATAATGCCTATCAACTGCAAACGGATTTTAGAAAATATTGGCAGCTCTCCACGGATAGACCAAACCATGTTTTAGCATTTTGGAATTTTGGATCATATAATCTCGCAGGAAAACTCCCATATATTGACTTGCCCGGAACTGCAAAAGATACCTATGCCCGAAGTGGTCGCGGATATACCATGGGATATTTTAAAGGTGCATCCTTCTTTTATTCAGAGATTGAATATAGATACCCTATTCTTAGAAACCAGTTTCTGAGTGGGGTCGTCTTTGCCAATGTCCAAACTGCAAATGACCAAATGGGAACTAAACTCTTCCAAACTTGGCAGCCTGCAGCTGGTGCTGGTTTAAGGTTACTCTTTAATAAAGCCACAAGAACCAATCTCTGTATTGACTATGCCTTTGGAAAATTTGGTCAACATGGACTATTCTTAGGTTTAAATGAAGCATTCTAAACAATTATTATTTAATATTTTATAGATATCATCCTACATGTATTTTAAAATCTTTAGCTTTTTAAGCTGCTCTTTAACTTTCTTTTACTTTTCCGCTCATGCTCAGTCCACTAGTACGGATACTTCTATTAATGAAATTGCGCCTATTGAAATCAAAGCTCATTTCAATGCGCAAGCTATGCTCGACTTGACCAGCTCCGCAAAAGTAGTTACCAAAAAGCTGATAGAGTCTCAATCACCTAGTAATTTCCTGAGTGCCATTAATACCACCACTGGATTGAGAATGGAAGAAAGATCTCCAGGTAGTTATAGACTTGCACTTCGTGGAAGTATGCTGCGTTCTCCCTTTGGCGTTCGTAATACCAAGATTTATTTAGATGAAATTCCTTTTACCGATGCAAGTGGTAATACCTACCTGAATTTATTAGACCCTATTGGAATAAATAGTATTCAAATAATAAAAGGACCTGATGGATCTCTCTTTGGTCCTAACTCTGCGGGTGTTATAAGATTCATTCCTGAAGGATTCGGACAAATTGATAATCAAAAATCATTAATGCTGTCAGGCGGTTCTTTTGGATTATTCCATGAACAACTGCAGGTAAATCATAAGGTCAATGAGAATTACAATTTCTCTTTTAACCAAGCCTACCTACGCTCAGATGGCTACAGGCAACATACAGCCATGGATAAGCTCTTTTTTCAAACAGCACATCAATGGAAATATAATTCCTTTGGAAAACTTAAAGTATTTGCACTTTACTCAGATATTGGCTATCAAACCCCAGGTGGTCTGACTCAACAACAGTATGATGATGACCCAACCCAATTTAGACCTGCGGGTGGCCCCTTCCCAAGTGCTAAGGACCAAAAAGCTGGAATCTACAACAAAACCTTTATCGGAGGAATCACGAATGAGTATCAAATCACCAAGAATTTGAAAAATGTAACCTCTGTTTTTGGAAGCCATACCAACCTCGAAAACCCATTTATTACCAATTATGAAATCAGAAAAGAAAATAACCTGGGATTCCGAACCTATTTTTCATACGAAAATATTGAAACCTCTGACTTTTTATGGGAAATGCAATTAGGAGCTGAAGGCCAAAATGGCTGGTATCATGTCAAAAACCATGAAAATAAACTTGGAATAATGGGGGATTTAACTGATGATGATAACCTTGAAAATCTACAACATTTTTACTTTTATAGATTCAAAACTAAGCTTTATCAAAAACTTTCAGCAGAAGCATCTATCGGTCTAAATTTCAACAATATAAAATTCACTAGAAATGCAGCTGATGAAAATATGGCTCAAGGAAAAATCAACTTTGATAATACCTGGATGCCAAGAGTAGGCCTTGCTTATGCTGCAACAAATAATCTTTCAATTAGGGCTTCTCTTTCCAAAGGTTATTCGACTCCAACTATCGCTGAAGTAAGGTCCTCAGACAATAAAATAAATGAGGATCTAAAACCTGAAACAGGTACAAATTACGAAGCTGGACTACGATTCGAAAGTCAAGACAGGCGCTTTATTGCTGACATTGCCACCTACTATTACCAAATGAATAATGGTATTATTAGACAATTAAACGATGCCGGAAATGAATTCTTTCAAAACGCCGGAAAAATTGACCAAAAGGGAATCGAAGCTTCCATATTGACTCAAATTATTTCAAATGAAAATGGCAATTTCTTAAAAGGTTTGATTTTGTCAAGCAACCTCACTTATCAAGATTATAAGTTTAAAGACTATGTCATTGGAAACAATAATTTCAACGGTAATAAAGTTACTTCTGTTCCCAATTGGATATGGGCAAATACATTATCCTTGAAATTTATTAAAAACATAGATTTAAATATCTTACACAACTTTACTTCAAGTATTCCATTAAATGATGCAAATACAGTAGTTGCTTCTAAATACAATGTTTTACAGGCAAAAATATCTTGGTTGACACCGATATCCACTAAATATAAATTACAGTTTTTTACTGGTGCTGATAATATTCTCAATGAAAAATATAGCCTCGGAAATGACATCAATGCTATGGGAAATCGTTACTTCAATGCGGCTCCGACTAGAAATTTCTATGCTGGAGCTAAGGTAATTCTATAACCTAAAGTATTTTCCAGATTCTTTCCAGAATTCAATTATTTATTTGTAATGATACTTAGAATGAAGATATTAATTATAGAAGACGAGAAAGACCTATTGCAAACTATCGAAGAATTTCTAAAATCAGAGAATTTCTTGATTGAATCTGCAATGGACTATAATTCAGCTCTGGAAAAGGTTATGAATTATGAATATGATTGCATTCTCCTCGACATCATGTTACCAGGAGGTAGTGGTTTGGATATCTTAAGGGCATTAAAGGATGAACATAAAAAGCAACCTGTCTTGATTCTTTCTGCCAAAGACTCGGTTGAAGATAAAGTCTTAGGTCTAGAAATTGGCGCAGATGACTACCTTGCAAAACCATTCCATCTCGCGGAACTGTTAGCCCGGATAAAATCTATCATTCGACGAAATGCAAATGAAGGCGAACAGTTGGTTTCTTATAAAAATGTAAGCCTAAACCCAGACAGTAGAATTGTCTATGTTGATAACATACCTATTTCACTAAATAGAAAGGAATTCGATTTATTCTATTATTTTCTTTTGAGACCAAATAGATTATTGGAAAAAACGAGCTTGGTGGAGTCAGTTTGGGGTGATCATACTGACCAAGCCGATAATCTCGACTTTATTTACTCGCAAATAAAAAATATTCGAAAAAAATTAAAAGAATCCAATGCCAATATGGATATTCAAGCAGTTTATGGTGTTGGATATAAATTAGTTTAATGTCAGTATCAATTAAATATTATACAAATAGGTTCCTAGCAATTGCCATTTTGATCATTATGGCAATCTGGGCTTTGCTATTTTATGCTTTCCTCATGGACGAGGTCTATGACAATATTGATGATGGCTTGAAAAACCAAAAGTTGGAAATCATACGTGAAGCTTATAATAACCCTGAAATAATTGATAACAACAAAGAATATGGCATAAACCAATTTAAGATTCTTCCCTCTGAACCAAAAGAGGATATTGACAAGAATCATTTCTCAAGGGAATTCATGTACATGCCCTATGATGATGAAGATGAACCTTATAGAATTCTTAAAACTGGATTCTATTCTAAAGATAGAAAACCTTATAGCCTTGAAATTCGAACTTCTACTGTCGAAGAAGATGATTACTTGATTAATTTGGCTGTAGCATTAGCAGTTTTGTACCTTGTAATTGTTCTCAGCATCCTGATCATTAATTATTTCGGTATGAGTAAAGGTTGGAAACCCTTTCAAACAATCCTTCATAACCTGAGCAATTATCGCTTTGGCCATCCCAAATCATTTGAAAGTACGGAAACAAAGGTTAAAGAATTCCAGGAACTAAATGTCCAGATCAAAAAAATGATCGATAGAAATGAGGGACTATTCGAAGAACAAAAGCTTTTCTTGGAAAATGCATCCCATGAACTTCAAACTCCATTGGCCATTACAATTGGTAAACTAGACCTCCTTCTCCAAGAAGGTGATCTTCCTGAAGACAAAACAATCAAAATAGCAGAAGCTAAGCAGGCATTACACAGAATGGTTTCTCTTAATAAATCACTCTTGATGCTTTCTAGAATTGATAATAATCAATATAACAGTAAAACAGAGGTGAATTTTAATGATCTTATCCAAAAAAAATTGGAGGAACTACAGGACTTCATTCAATTCAAGGAAATTTCCATTAATCTAATTGAGAATGATCAATTCGTTGCTCAAATAAATCTTGATTTAGCACATATTCTAATATCAAACCTGTTAAGAAATGCCATCAAATACAACACTAGCTCAGGACATATTACCATTACTATTGATAAAAACTTATTAGACATTGCGAATAGCAGTCAAACAACTGCCCTTAATCCCGAATATATATTTAAGCGTTTCCACAAAGGCAATCAAGACAGCCAATCCAATGGCCTTGGACTTTCCATCGTTCAAACTATCCTTGAAAAATACCCTAATCTCCAAATTGGATATGAATATTTGAATGCTGAACAACATTTTTCATTAAAAAAATCAAAATAACTCCTTAAAACTCCCATCATTCCCAATTCTTTCCAGATTTGACATAGAAATTTGATTAAACAAAAAATTAAACGATATGAAAAATCTAATAAAAACATTAATGGTATTATTGATTGCTGGATCATCGTTCAACGCAATCGGACAAGAAAAAGTAATTGAAGTAGCGAATTTACCGCAGCCAGCGCAATCCTTTATTCAAAAACATTACGCAAAAGATAAAGTAGCATTAACAAAATCTGAAAAGGAAACCCTATCTCCTATTGAATACAAGGTAGTTTTAGCAAGTGGAATCGAAATTGAATTCGATAGCAAAGGAAACTGGACAGAAGTAGATGCTAATACAGCAGCTGTACCACAAGAAATAGTTCCTGCAAAAATTAAAACTTACGTTCAAAAAAGCTTTCCTGACAATAATATCGTACAAATCAAAAAAGACAGAAAAGGATACGAAGTCGAATTGACAAACGGAATCGAAGTGAAATTCAATAAGAATGCTGACTTCGTAAAAATCGATGACTAATTAAATAAACACACTAAATAATATTAATAAACATGAAAAAATTAATTCTAGCTTTCACTATCTTATTTTCAATTGCAACTCTTACAATGTCATGCGACAAAGAAACTGTGGTAACCGAAGATCAATTGCCAAGTACTGCTTCGCAATTTCTAAATCAACATTTTAATAATGTAAAAATTCTTTCAATTGTTGAAGAAAAAGAAGGACTATCAGGAAAAGAATATGATGTATTGTTAGACAATGGAATTGAAATCAAATTTGATAAAAATGGTGAATGGTTGGATATCGATGCTAAAGCAGATACCACCTCCTTACCAGAAAGTTTGATCCCTGCATCTATTAATTCCTATGTAAAACAAAACTATGCTAACGCCGGAATCAATAGCATTGAAAAAGAAAAACACGGCTACGATGTTGAATTAACCAACGGACTAGATCTGGTATTCGATAAAGACGGTAAATTCGTAAGAATCGATCCATAAAGACGATATCTAAACAAAAAATATAACATAGAAAAAGGGAATTGATTAAATCAATTCCCTTTTTCTATGTTATATCCTATCTGAAGTCAGTCTAATACTACTCCCCAATACTCTTTTCCCACATGCAATCAGTCTAAATACTAAATACTAGATACTAAATACTACTCCCCAATACTCTTTTCCTGCAAGCAATCAGTCTAAATACTCTATACTAAATACTAAATACTACTCATCAATACTCTTTTCCCGCATGCAATCAGTCTAAATACTCTATACTAAATACTAAATACTACTCCGACAAATAACTTGTCTTCACAGTAATATTTGCAGTTTTCTTTCTGGAAGTCACATTAAAGGCACCACCGTAAGAATATTCTTCGTTTTCATTCTGTCCGGTAATCTGGAAAATCCCTAAATCAGCTTTTACAAGACTTCCTAATGATGATCCTGCTTCCTTAGCTATATTCTCTGCCCTAACTCTGGCATTTTGTGATGCTTCAGAAATTAATTTCAATTTTAAATCCTCAAGACCCGAAAAATAGTAGTTTGGCAAATTAGAACTTAACTCAACTCCTTGGGAAATCAAGGTCGAAATCTCACGAGATGCATTTGCAACCTTATCCAAATCCTTCGATTCAATGGAAACATTTTGAGATAAGCTATAGCCCGTAAAGGTATTGTAGCTATTTCCGTTCTGATCTGTATGATAGTTGAAGTCCCGATTGATATTAACAGCATTGAATAAAATCTCCTTTTCACTAATTCCTTGGCGAACTAAAAAATCCTTGACCATATCTCGATCCCTTTTCAATTGCTCTGAAGCCTCACTTAAATCCATGGATTTACGATTGAAGGATGCCGACCATTTAACAATATCAGATTCAAAGTTGGTCATCGCATTACCAGTCACATTGATCGTATTCGAATTCTTATACTTGTACTTGTAGGCATTCCCAAAAATCAAGGCAAAGACAATGATTGAAAGCCCTGCAATTATGCTAATAATAATTCCGCTGTTTTTCATAAGTCCCGAATAGTTGTGATTATATTAAAAATGTTATCCTTTATCCCAACCTAAGTTAGGAAATTTTGGGTATTATTGAAATTCCAAACATCAAATTATATGAAACGTAAATTTGGCTTATTTATCCTAGGTTTATGTGCTGCTTCCCTAACTTATGCGCAAAAGAAACCTATCGATCACACTGTTTATGACTCCTGGAATAGCATCAGTAGACCGGAAATCAGTAAATCCGGTAATCTTATCTATTATAGCGTTACTCCACAAGAAGGCAATAGTCTCGCTTTTCTGAAAAATTCGAATAATCAAACTTTATTGCAAATCCCCAGAGCTGCAGATTTAAAATTAACGAAAGATGAAAAACATCTCCTAAGTTTGATAAAAGCACCTTTTCAAGATGTTAGACAAGCAAAAATTAAAAAGAAAAAACCTGATGAAATGCCTAAGGACTCGATTTTGGTATTTGATATCCTCAAGAATCAAAGCACAAAATTCGCTCAGGTAAAATCATATAAAATTGCAAAAGATGGAAATGACTACGTGGCTTTCCTACATGAAACTGTAGTTACAAACCCTTCAGATAGCAGTAAAACTAAAAATGGCTCAAAAAAAGAGAAGCCAACACCTACCCTGACGTTATTAAATCTTAACACCAAGGATACAAGCAATATCTTAAAGGCTGACACCTATGAATGGAGTGATGATGGAAAATTCTTGGTATATTCTATCAAAGGTCCTGAAAAAGACAGCTTAAATGAATCTGGACTTTTTATTATGGATTTAGCAGATAAATCCAAAAAGAAAATCAGCAATGGAAAAGGAAATTACAAGAACATTCATTTTGACGATGCTACAAAACAATTAAGCTTCTTAGCTGATAAAACTCCTGAAAAGTCACTTCTAAAAGATTTTAAGCTCTATTACTACACAGCATCACAAGACTCAGCGACCATCCTCGCTGATAAGAATATGCAAGGAATTCCTCAAAACTGGTTTGTATCAGGAGACGGAGCATTAACATTTAGTAAATCCGGGAAAAGATTGTTCTTCGGCCTGGCTCCAATTCCTAGGGTGAAAGACACAACGCTGGTGGAATTTGAACATGCTAAAGTAGATATCTGGCACTGGCAAGATGATTATCTGCAACCTATGCAGCTGGTAAATTTGAAAAGAGATCTTTCCAGAAATTATACAGCAATGATAAATCTATCTGGAAATAGAAATATTATTCCATTATCTGATGAGACTTTTAACCGAATAACGCTGACTGGCAATGCGGATAATGAATGGGCTATGGCAACTTCAGATAAAGAATACCGAATTGAAACCCAATGGGAAGGTGGAATGCGTACAGATATCTATGCTATTTCTACTATTTCTGGTAAAAATAAAGTAGTTACCAAATCAAACTCTGGATATGCTTCTTTAGCTCCAAACGGAGATTATATCGTTTACTTCAACCGTGGAAATGGAAATTGGTATAGTTTTAATATTGCTACCGAAACTACCCATCAGCTGAATGATGGCTTACAAGTGAGCTTTGTCGATGAAGAAAATGATGTACCGGCAGCTCCTGGTCCTTATGGGATTGCTGGTTGGTCTAAAGACGGTAAATTTATCTATATCAATGATCGTTATGATGTCTGGAAACTTAGTTTGGATGGAAAAACCAAAACGAATCTAAGTCATGGACTAGGTAGAAAAAACCAAATGGTCTATAGAATTGAAGAACTCATTAAAAATGAAGATCCTAGAATCAACTACACGCAAATAGATGATTCTAAGGCTATATTCTTAACAGGTTTCAATAAAACTGATAAAAACCAAGGACTTTATAAATTAGGGAAAAAGGATATCAGCAAAATGTGGTCAGGACCTCATACCTATAGAATGTTGAGCGCTGATGAGAAATTAAATAAGGTCATTTACACTAAAGAAGATTACCAACACTCTCCAGACTTATATTTATTAGCAAATTTCAAAAATGAAACTAGGTTAAGTGATATCAATCCGCAACAAGCAAACTTCAACTGGGGTACTGCTGAATTAGTGCATTGGACAACTCCAAAAGGAAATAAATCGGAAGGAATTCTTTATAAACCTGAAGATTTCGACCCTAACAAAAAATATCCGATAATCGCATATTTTTACGAAACATTATCCGATGGCTTATATACTTATCAAGCTCCTGCTCCTACTCCCTCTCGCTTGAATATCCCTTATTTTGTGAGCAATGGCTATCTTGTTTTTGCTCCAGATATTCGCTATGAAACTGGATACCCAGGAAGATCAGCTGAAGAATTTATTAACTCTGGAATGCATTACCTCGCAAGAAATAACAACTGGGTAGACTCTACGAAAATGGGAATTCAAGGTCAAAGCTGGGGCGGATATCAAGTCGCTCACCTAATTACGCGTACCAACATGTATGCTGCAGCTTGGTCTGGTGCTCCGGTTGTCAACATGACCTCTGCCTATGGTGGTATCCGCTGGGGAACTGGAATGTCCAGACAATTTCAATATGAAAATACCCAAAGCCGTATAGGTAAGCCCCTATGGGAAGCTAGAGACTTATATATTGAAAACTCTCCACTCTTCTTTATGGATAAAGTAAACACGCCAGTGGCGATCATGCATAATGACAATGATGGTGCTGTGCCATGGTACCAAGGAATTGAATTCTTTACCGCATTGAGAAGATTAAATAAACCTGTATGGTTGTTGAATTATAATGGTGATGACCACAATTTAATTCAAAGACAAAACCGAAAAGATATCCAAATTAGGGAAGCTCAGTTTTTTGACCACTTCCTAAAAGGTAAACCTGCCGCAAATTGGATCAAAAAAGGTGTCAAAGCAACCGAAAAAGGAATAGATTGGGGACTTGAAGTCGACTAATTTTACAAAACTCTATCAAAACAGGTGGTAATTTCCCGAAATTACCACCTGTTTTTGTTAAAAAACATCAAATTCGGACAGTTTTTGAATTTTTTTTTCAAAAAAATTACTCAACTAACTTATTTTTACTATACTTTTGATAAAAAATTAGAACGATTCACACAGTAATCAACAAAAAAACTTAAAATAATAATATTAACAGCATGTTAAACTCCAGACTATCCGCAGTTGAAACTGCCTCAAAACACATGTTCAATGAAACAACTGAGGTAAATTCAGAACGCGCAATTCACATTTTTAACAAAAATGTGTTTAGCATCTCCAAAATGAGAGATTATCTTCCAAAGTCAACTTTTAGTGAGTTAAAAACTTCAATCGACGAAGGAAAACAAATTAGCAGAGAATTAGCGGACTTCATTGCACAAGCAATGAAAACTTGGGCTTTAGAAAATGGTGCTTCGCACTATACCCACTGGTTTCAACCTTTAACTGGATCTACAGCTGAAAAACATGATGCCTTCTTTGAACCGGACAGCGATGGTAGTGCTATCGAAAAATTCAATGCCGACGCATTAGTGCAACAAGAACCAGATGCTTCTTCTTTCCCTAATGGGGGGATCCGGAATACCTTCGAAGCTAGAGGTTACACTGCGTGGGATCCTTCTTCTCCTGCTTTCATCTTCGAAACTGGCGCAGGTAAGACTTTATGTATCCCTACTGTATTCGTTTCATACACCGGTGAATCTTTAGACTATAAAGCTCCTTTGTTAAAAGCTATCGCTGCAATTGACAAAGCTGCTACGGATGTCGCTCAATATTTTGATAAAGCCGTTACGAAAGTAAATGCTTCCTTGGGTATCGAACAAGAGTACTTCTTGGTTGACCTTGCCCTATATAATGCACGTCCTGACTTACAATTGACGGGTAGAACCTTATTCGGACATATGTCAGCTAAAGGACAACAATTGGAAGACCATTATTTCGGTGCTATCCCTGAGCGCGTATTAGCTTACATGGTTGACCTTGAAAACGAAGCCTTAAAATTAGGTATTCCTTTGAAAACTCGTCACAACGAAGTAGCTCCTTCGCAATTTGAATGTGCTCCAATGTTTGAAGAGATCAACCTGGCAATCGACCATAATCAATTGCTTATGAACGTAATGGAACAAGTTGCCATTCGTCATAATTTTAAGGTCTTATTACATGAAAAACCATATAGTGGAGTAAATGGTTCCGGAAAACATAATAACTGGTCTTTAATTACAAATACCGGTGTCAACTTATTATCACCTGGAAAAACTCCAAAAAACAACTTGATGTTCTTGACCTTCTTCGTCAATACCATCAAAGCAGTATATGAACATGCAGATTTATTAAGAGCATCAATTGCTAGTCATTCAAATGACCACCGTCTAGGTGCTAATGAGGCTCCTCCAGCAATTATCTCAATCTTCCTAGGTTCTCAATTGGACGAAATCCTTGAGGAAGTTGAATCTGCTCGCGTAGCTAAAAAAGTTAAAGCAGATGCAAACTTATGGCACGGAATCCCTAAAATCCCTGATTTGAAATTGGATAACACCGACCGTAACCGTACTTCGCCTTTCGCTTTTACAGGTAATAAATTTGAGTTCCGCGCTGTTGGTTCTTCGGCAAACTCTGCCCTGCCAATGACAATCTTGAATGCAATCGTTGCTACACAGCTTATTGAATTCAAAAATGAAGTTGACAAGCAGATTAAAAGAGGAACGAAAAAGGATCTTGCTATCTTAAATGTAGTTCGTAAATACATCAAAGATTCCAAAGCTATCCGTTTTGAAGGAAATGGTTATAGCGAAGAATGGGAAATTGAAGCTGCAAACAGAGGATTATCAAACATTAAATCCACTCCTAAGGCTCTTGACGTATATGTAAAACCTGAGTCTTTGGAATTATTCGAAACTTTAGGAATTTTCTCAAGACGTGAGTCTGAAGCTAGACATGAAATCCTTTTAGAGAACTTCTTCAAAAAACTTCAAATTGAGGCTCGTGTAATTGGTGATGTAGTAACTAGCCAGATTGCGCCTGCATGTTTAGTTTATCAAAATCAATTAATTGAAAATGTTAGAGGATTAAAAGATTTAGGCTTAAACAAAGAAGCGTATAGTTCTCAATTGAACTACCTGGAGCGTATTTCGAAACATGTAAACTTTATCCTGGAGAAATCTGAGGAAATGCGTCAAGCACGTAAAAAAGCAAACACTATCGATGATATGCGCGAGAAAGCAATCGCATACGACGAAGTTGTAAAACCATTCTTCGACGAAATCCGCTACCACGTCAACAAACTAGAAAAAATCGTTGATGACGCGAAATGGCCATTGCCTAAATTACGTGAATTACTTTTTATTCACTAAGAATAAAATAATAAACATATTCCAGGGGTAATTTTTTGATTACCCCTTTTTATATTCCAAATATTTGTTCATAACCTCACCAACAAACCCGTCAGCGTATAAAGAACCCCAGAGGGGTGACATATTTGTAGAAAATAACAATTGCCATCGTACAGCCCCATCGGGGCGACAAGTTTTTAGGGCGTATGCAATCCGCCCCTACAATCGTTTCATTTATCCGATAAGCTTTTCGCCCTGCATTTTCAAACCCCATCTGGGCGGCATGTTTGTCCATAACCTCACCAACAAACCCGTCAGCGTTTTCAAGAACCCCATAGGGGTTCAATATTAGTAACCCGATAATATTAATGAATTGCCCCGACCGAATGCAATCGCTTTAGCGATTGCATTCGGTCGGGGCTTATTTCGTATTACATCCTATTACTAACATTAAACTCCTCTGGAGTTTTTATCTCCGCCATGCATTTTCAAACCCCGTAGGGGTGACATATCTGTAGCAAAAAATATTTACCACCGTACAGCCCCAGAGGGGCGACATGTTTGTAGCAAATCACCAAAAAAAGAGGGGAATTTCCCTTTCCCCTCAACAGATGCTATTTATAAAATAACAATAACTAACATCCCAAATATCTCAATATCCAACCCTCAATTTTTATACATTTTACGGTTTCAGTTACCATTATTACAGTATTTACTGCCCATTAACCATTCCACCATTCTCCTTAATAAAAATCTTCTTCTGTAAATCCAAATCCAAGGATTTCATATCAACTAATTTCAGGTCTTTAATCATTTTCAAGGTCGTAGTCTTATAAAATTGAAAATGGTTCGACTGAATATGCTGATCATAAGCTTCCTTACTTTTGTAAATTTCCAAAATCCGAATTTTATAAGACCCGGAGTCAATCTCCATCGGAAAAATGGAAACCACTCCCTCCTCTTTTTCCACCGATTCCCTTGCTCCTTGAAGCAAAATTTCCTTGTATTCCTCCCAATACTCAGGCAAAACTTCAATTTCAGCAATCCGAACCAACTGTTTTGAGACTTTTTCTATATTTTTCTCTGTTTTTTCCTGGGAAAACAGCTTTCCATAAGAAAAAACCACCAGTAAAACCATTATTATCCTCAAATTCATAAATCTCTTCAATTTTTCATATTAACTATTATAATATCAAACTAAAATTAATCAGAATTGTTAGGACTAGTTAATTAATTTTTTATCTGTTGAGCCTGCTGCCCAACTGCTCTTTCCCCAACAATTTTTATTTTATCCAAAATGGCGGTTAACTCCATCAATTCTTGGGCTTCAAATTGATATAAGCTAGAATCAAAATTCTCTCTCAAATGAGCCAGTTTAGTAGTTCCAGGAATAGAAACAATAAAAGGTTTTTGAGCGGATAACCATGCTAATGCAACTTGAGCAACGGTCAGTCCGCGCTGATCTCCAAAATCCTTCAATAATTCTATTAATGGCCAGTTTGCAAGAATCGCATCCCGCTGATATCTTGGCAAAGCAGGACGATTATCATTTTGCGCATTGAATTTAGTTCTTTCATTGATATAGCCTGTTATAAGCCCTCTACTTAACGGACTATAAGGCACAAAACCAATTCCTAACTCCTCACAAACTGGAATAACAGTCTTCTCCGGATCTCTGGTAAACAATGAATATTCACTTTGTAGCGCAGTGACCGGCTGAATTGAATGTGCCTTTCTAATATTATCTACACTTGCTTCACTCAAGCCAAAATTCAAAACCTTGCCTGCCTGAATCAATTCTTTAACAGTTCCAACAACTTCCTCCATCGGAACATTCGGATCTACCCTATGCTGATACAATAAATCCAAATAATCCGTCTTTAATCGTTTTAAGGATTCATCAACTGCCTTCCTAATCGTCTCCGGACGACTATCAAGCCCTTTTGAAGGAGTTCCATCAACAAATCCGAATTTGCTGGCAAGTACCACATTTTTCCTTATCGGTGCTAATGCCTCTCCAACTAAATCCTCATTCAAATAGGGACCATAAGCCTCTGCAGTATCAAAAAAATTAACACCTATTTCATAAGCTTCTCTGATCAGATTAATACTAACCTTACGGTCTGGAACAAAACTCCGGTGATAACTCATTCCCATACATCCTAAACCAATTGCTGAAACTTGTAATTGATGTTTTCCAGAACCTAGCAACCTCTTACCAGCATTCTGATTTATTGAGGTGTTTGCTTTATTATCCATCTTTTCTTCTTTAATACCAGCAAAAACGGTAGAACTGATTAATCCTAAACCAGCTAATGAACTAGCTTTTAAAAACTCTCTCCGATTTGTATTCATTTCATTTCCTCCTTTTGTTTATACAAAGTTCAATACAATTGATAATCTTATTGTTATATGGATTACAGTATTAAATACCATTAATACTTTTTCTACCCAAATCCCTAAAATCTCAACTTCTATTTGATTAACCCAACTGAAAACATCATTTTTATACTTAATCAGGTTTCCAATACCTGAGGTTAAGTTTTAATCATAAAGCAAGGAATATGAAACTACATAGCATAGATACTGGATTTTTTAAATTAGATGGTGGAGCCATGTTTGGAGTGGTACCAAAAAGCATCTGGCAAAGAACAAATCCCGCTGATGAAAAGAATTTATGTACCTGGGCTACTCGATTGATGCTTATTGAAGATGGGAAAAGACTTACTCTGGTCGATACGGGAATCGGTGATAAACAGGACGAAAAGTTCTTCAGCCATTATTATATGCATGGTGATGACACCTTGGACAAATCATTAAATAAATTAGGGTTCCATAGGGATGATATTACGGATGTCATTCTTACACATTTACATTTCGACCATTGTGGTGGAGCCATTATTCGTGAAGGCGAAAAACTACTCCCCGCATTTAAAAATGCTAGATATTGGTCCAATAAAGATCACTGGGAATGGGCCGTTAATCCTAATCCAAGAGAGAAAGCTTCTTTCCTCAAGGAAAACATCCTCCCAATCCAGGAAAGTGGTCAATTGAATTTTATTGATATTGAAAATCCCCAATATGATACTGAAATCAATATGCGCTTTGCTTATGGCCATACGGAAGCCATGATGTTGCCACAAATTCAATATAAAGGAAAAACCATCCTTTATATGGCAGACCTGCTCCCATCGGTTGGGCATATTCCAATTGCGTATGTGATTGGCTATGATGTCCGACCTCTTGTGACTATGCAAGAACGCCAAGATTATTGGACGGAAATCGTCGATAATGAATACATCATGTTTTTAGAACATGATTCAGTAAACGAATGTGCTACATTACAATATACTGAAAAAGGAATCCGACTAAAAGACACTTTTAAGCTCAGTGAACTCTAAGCCTACCTATTCATGTCCGTAGATATCAAAAAAAGATTTGACCGCATCGTTGAGATATTGATTCAACTTCAATCTAAACGCGTGGTTAAAGCCCAAGAATTAGCAGACCGATTTGACGTTAGTCTCAGAACAATCTATAGGGATATCAAAAGCCTCGAACAGGCTGGAGTACCTTTGATTGGTGAAGCTGGAATGGGGTATAGTATTATGGATGGATATAGGCTGCCTCCTGTATCATTCAGTAAGGAGGAGGCCCTTTGCTTTGTAGCAACTGAAAAGTTAGCCGAAAAATACCTGGACAAAGCCGGTGTGGCACTTTATGCTTCGGCCTTGATGAAAATTAAGGCAATCCTTAAAAGCCATGATCAGGACCTGGTAACCAATATGCAGGAGAATATCATCATGCGCAAACAACATGTTCCAATTTTCCCTGAAAAAGTCCCACATGTTTTAAGTACCGCTATCGAAGCTATTGCCAATAAAAAACAAATTTGCATCCACTATCAAGGAATTAAGGACGATGAAGCTCAAATTAGAATAATCGAGCCAATTGGAATAGTCCATGAAATAGGATTTTGGTATATCGTTGCTTATTGTTTACAAAGAGAAGATTTTCGACAATTCAGAAGTGACCGAATTGCGCAGATTGAAAGTAAAGATACCAACTTCTCCAAAAGGCATATATCCATTGATGAATATATTTCCACTCAAAACTTCCATGAACTACCAAAAATAAAAGCTAGAATATTAGTGAATCGTCATTTCGCTCCTTATATGCGCTGGCAAAGAACCAATTATGGTTATGAATCTGAACAAAAGATTGATGATAAAATTGAGATGACCTTTCTAACTCGAGATATAGAACATGAATTTCCTCGTTGGCTAATGATGTTTGCTGACCATATAAAAATAGAAGAGCCTGAAGAACTTAAGCATAGCTTTAGGAAGCTCTTTCAGGCCATTCAAAACAACATAAAATAGTAATCTTTATGCTCCTTGATAAGGATGTTTCCAAGGAGCCCTATATTTTCTTTTTAACCTATCTGTAGCCTCTGGATCATCAACACATATCTTTTTCTCTGAATCATAAACCAGTGGTCTACCTAATTCCATGGAAAGATTTGCCAAAATACATGATGCCGTAGAAATATGTCCTTGTAAAACATCTGCCACCGGCAAAGTGTTTTTATCAATGGCCATTAATAGGTTTTGCATCTGTCTTCTTGTTGCTGGAGCAGCATTTAACTCAATCCTTGGTTCTTTGAGATCTTCAGGATATTGCTCCTTTTCGTAAACTACATCTCGGACAATCTTCTCCCCTTTTGTAGGAATAAACTCCCACTTCATGGTACTTCCTTTTAAAGTCCCTTTATCCCCATAAATGAAAAATGCCCATGGATATTCAGGATCAGCTGCTGTACCCCAAGTTCTATGGTTCCAAACACAGTCCAGATCATCATATTCAAAAATAGCGGTTTGCGTATCAGCAATATTGGACTTTCCTTCCTTTTGAACATATATTCCACCAGTTGCTGTTATCTTTTTGGGCCATCCCAAATCCAACATCCACCTTACCGTGTCAAACATATGCACACACATATCTCCCGTTATTCCATTTCCATATTCCATAAAAGCACGCCACCAGCCCCCATGTGGCAAACCATCGTAAGCCCTCATTGGCGCCGGACCAGTCCACATTTCATAATCCAAAAAGTCCGGAACGGGCTCCTCAGGTGGGTTAGCATTACTTTTCATATGATAATAACAACACATCTCAACATGGGAAATCTTCCCCAATAACCCTTTTCCAATTATATTATCCTTAGCATCAATCATATGCGGAGTACTTCGCCTTTGTGTTCCAATCTGAACCTTTCTATTATGCTTCCTAGCGGCTGCAACTACGGCCTCACCCTCTAATACATCGACACTTATAGGTTTTTGAAGGTATACATGTGCCCCAGATTCTATTGCCGCAATCCCTATCAATGCATGCCAATGATCAGGTGTACCAACTAAAACCAAATCCAGTTTATTCTCTGCCAATAACTTCCTATAATCTGAATATTTCTTAGGTGTCTTTTTGGACTTTTGCTTTTGCGCTATCAACTCTGCGGCCTCATTCAAATGATTTTTATCCACATCACAAACCGCAACAACCTCCACATCACTCACCTGCATTAACCTGAATAAATCACTCTTCCCATACCATCCCGCACCAATCAAAGCTACTCGATGCGAAGCCAATATCTCTGCCGCAAATCCTGCATTTTGCAAGGCCGCCAAGGATAATAATGCTCCGGTACCAAAAATAAATTGTCGACGATTAAGGTTTAAATCTCTCATAAGAATCGTGGATGTTAAGGTTTATAGAATTAAGATAAGAACTTTAGCCTAAAAAAACAAAGCCTAGCCCTCTGGCGAAGACTAGGCTTAAATTACACCTAATTAAACACTTATTAAGTCGAATGACCTAAAAAGACCTTATGCGGACAATATTTGGTTAATAGAATACTTTCCAGAATATTTTATTTCATCTAGAAACTATCCCTTAACTTAATAACCATTTGCCCTTTTCAATGTGGCTAATAATTCCTTATTAGCATTTGAATGATCAATTTTATATAATTTCCAGGTATCTTGATCTAACTCCTCCAACCTGAAACTATTTTTGGGGTCAACAAGCATCTTTTTTACCCAGCGTGGAAAAGCATTCGCAGCTCTTGCATTCTCCCAGGTCCGGATAACCTTAAAGATCTCATCCTTCTGCGGACATGCTTCAACATTTTTTTGATTCAATTTTAAACTATAGGTCGCTCCTGTGCCTACCGCCATGGCTTGTATATGCTCATAATCCTCAACCTTGGAATCCTTTGTAATTGGAAAATTGCCCCCCATACCTACTGGAAAATAATTAGAATAAGATACATCTCTTAAATCCTTACCCTGACTGGTTGCACTCCCCCATTCCCTGGTTTCTGCATCATAGAGATTCTTTCCTCCACCCACATTCCATATACTCTGATAGTGCCATGAACCCTCTGATAAGGTGGCTCCCGTAAAACGTATATCTTCAACACCCAAGACCTTCGCTCTTTCAAACATTTTTCTAAAAAATCGCTTCGCTGAATAATATCCATGGCCATTATTGAATAGGAATTCCTGACCATCAAAATCATAATAATTTATATTATTGAGCTGACATATATCCGCGTAGTACTCCGCAATTTTATCTTGTAAGGCCATATTCGGAATTAATCCATCATAACCATAATTCAGGGTAACTTGTAATTTATATAGCGTATCATTTGCTTTATGAGCTGTTGCTTTCGTATCCCAGTACCCACGCGTAACATTTAACAGGCGGTATGGCTTGCTTTCTGAAACTCCTAAATAATGAATCAACTCTTTCCCTATTTTAATGATATTCAAACTTTTAGCATGACCTTCCCAACTTCCTATTTCTTCCAGATGGGTCGGGTCATCAACATAAATCAAAGTATCATCGGCTGAAATATTCTGCGCCAAAGCTCTTTTTTGCTGATACCAGATACTATCACTAGGAACTGGACTCGCATCTTTAGTCCCTGGTGCTAATGAATTGGTAATTGGGGTTCTCCCAATAAATAAATTCTGCTTTTTTGCAAGGGCGCCATACTCTTTATGCGAGTAATTTACTGAGGTAGTTTTCAATGGTTTTTTGGAGAAATCCTTTCCATCAATATAGCCTTCATTCCCGCGGTCCGGTTTTAAAAATCCTTGGTCATACAGACTTATTGCTTTAAAACCAAGTTGAGCTGCATAATCGATCATATGGTCATATTCTCCACCTTCTGTCAGAATATCTGGAACATAAGCTGCAGGGTCTTTGATCCATTTCCCATTAACCATCGGATAGGGCAATCCCTCTTTCTTCACAATATCTTGTATCACATCCAACAATGCTGTACTGTCCGGACTCCCCCAAAATGCAATGCTTGATCCTATATAATCCACCCTTGGCAAAGCCTCAACCATTAAATGATTAGGAGTGTTTGCAGCCATATTCGGAATTAAGGAATAATAAACCTCACGCTCCTTTCTCCTATCTCGAGATTGGTAAGTAATGGAAATCCTACCATTCTTGTCTAATTCAGCAGCATTCCCATATAAAATCCGATAATACGGCTCCTTGTGTCCGTAAAATGCAACATCAGAAATCCCATCACCACCCAATGTAAATACCTGCCCCTCTGTTAAGCTCACAGGTAAAGGGAATCGCTCGGGGTCTGGAGAATGAATAACATATTGAAATGGAGCTGCATCACCCTGAATATCAGCCGTACCTCCAATCGTATTATCATTTAATGCTAACATTCCGATTGCATAATTCACGGATTCGCTCGTGTCTCGCGCAACCCCGATGATTTCTCCCATCAAATTAGTGATATTGGTATGATATGATCCCCATTGAATTACTTCAATCTCATTAGAATTCGTTAAGGAAAGTAATTTGAATTTTAGGTATTTCTCCATTTCATCAATCCGAATTCTCGCATTTGAACCATTATCAAAATGGATCGTCATGATTTTCTCTGAAGCCGAATAATTCGCCTTTTGTGGGAAATAATAAAGTTTCTTATTGGGATTGTACAAGGTTAAGAATGGGGATGGTTTATCGGTTGGACTAAACTCCTGTTCAGGAGCCTTTGTCCTATTCTTCATACTGTGGATATACCCCTTATTATCTACTTGAATCTGGAAATACTTCGTTTTAAAAGTAGTCTGTGCCAGCAATGGCAAACAATATAAAATTGCAAAAAACAGTATATAAAAACTCTTATTGTTCATATTAAAATAATCGGTTTAGATTCAAATTTATCGAGACCCTCTTCTCGTATTACTTTATGGGAGATCACCCTCATAATCCCCCACAAGTAACACTAAAATAACATTATTTAAAAACGAGAATCTTAGGTTTTTAGTAATTTCTTACTAGTTGATTATTCGTCTGTTATTAGTAAGACGATTGTGTAATGTATTACCCTAAATAATAAATGAAGAAGTTATCATCGTTTATTATTTAGCTGGTTATCAAATCTATAATTTTAATGTTTCATATTATTAAATTTCCGAATTCTTAACAAGAATAATACATACGCAATATTGAACACTAAATGAAACAGTATTCTTAACCCTATAAATTTATTTCATGTCTTTTAGTAATTCTACCTATTGAATTCTTATATATTCATAAACCTAATAGAACAATTAAACACATGAACCTCCCCCGTAACAGAATTAACACATTCTTATTCATTTTATTATTCAATTATTTAATACATTTGGCTCGATCGATTGAAACCTTGTGTTTCCCTAAACTCAACCGATGAAATATCTACTATCAGTAATTTTTGCTCTATATATATTTTTGGCCTACAGTCAGGATGAACGAAAACCAGTTGTATCCTTTGAGGATGCCTATAAAAGAGACTATCAGGCAACCAAAATCTACAATCAACAACCTAAGGTCGATGGTAAACTCGATGAAGACCTTTGGCAAAATCAAGGAGTATGGTCCGAGAAATTCTCCCAGGTAATTCCTTTTGAACGGGCCTATACAGGCTCTTGGACGAAAATGAAAATCTTCTATGACGATAAGAATATCTATGTCGGAGTTTATTGTAAGGATATACATCCTGAGTCCATGAATGCTTTTATTGGAAACCGTGATGATAATAGCAATGGCGATCTGATCAGTATTGCTTTCGACCCTTACCACGATTATCGCGCAGCAGTGGAATTTAACATCAATTTAGGCGGAAATAAAACAGATCTGACGGTAACTGATAAACTCTCCGTCAATCTAAGTTGGAATGCAGTTTGGGAAGGTCGGACCAGTCAAAACCTATCGGATTCCAGCTGGACGGCCGAACTTAGGATCCCTTTCAACCAAATTCGCTATAATCAAAAAAATGACGACGGAATCTGGGGGCTACATGTTCGTCGGATTATTCGCAAAAATAATGAGGTACAAAATTGGAGTATGATTCCCATTAAGAACAATGGCCATGTCTTTTCTTTTGGAACCATGCATGGCATGCAAGACTTGCCTAAGCCTAAGGGAATTGAGTTCTTGCCTTATGCTATGACTAAATTAATCCGCGAACCGAAAATCGAAAACAGCCCTTACCAGGATGGAAGCCGTTGGAAACCAAATGCCGGTTTGGATGCAAAATTCGCTATCTCAGATTATACCATGGACCTGTCCATCAACCCGGACTATGGTCAGGTGGAACTCGACCCTTCTGTCATGAACCTAACAGCCTACGAGGTATTCTATGAGGAGAAAAGACCTTTCTTCCTTGAAGGTAAGCATATTCTCGAATTCGATAATAATGAAGGAGGAATGATGTTCTATTCGCGAAGAATAGGTTCAAGACCTCGCTATCAATATCCGAATGTAGATAATCAGCAAATCTTTGCCAGCAGCACTGACTTTGTGCCTATCCTCGGTGCAATGAAACTAACCGGAACAAACCGCAAAGGATTAACTATCGGGATTTTGGAAAGTATAACTGCAAAAACCTCCCAACGTGTCACAAACCTTGGAAACGATGAAGAAAGGGTACAAACTGAACCCTTGACTAATTACACGGTAGCCCGAGTACAGAAGAATTGGGATGGCAACACCTTACATGGAGGGATGATAACATCCGTCAATAGAAAAATGGATGCACCACATCTGGAAAAATTCTTGGTAAATGATGCCTTCACTGCAGGAGTCGACTTTACAAAATACTTCTCCAATAGATTGTACTATGTAGAATCCAAGGCCATGTTCAGCACCCTTTCTGGTAGTAAAGACGCAATTATGGCAACAAAAAATAATGCCACCCATTTTTTCCAAAGAAAATCAGGCGCTGAATACCTGGATATGAGACCTGACGCAACTTCCTTATCAGGAACTGGTGGATATATCAAGGCCGGTAAAAAAGGAAATGCCCAATGGAATTATGCCGAAACTTTCAGTTGGTCCTCCCCTGGCTTTGACCTCAATGAAGTTGGATATCTAAAACAAACAGATTATAAATCCAATGAATCCGAACTAGCATTCCGTAAAACTGACCCTTGGGGTCCTTTTCGTGCTGCCGGAATTACGCTGACCCAAAGAAACGTATGGAACTATGGCGGAAATGCAATAGATAATAACCTTGCCCTTAGATTTAGAAGCTTGACCATCAAGAGAAGAATTGAAATGGACTTAAAAGAAGCATTCAGTTGGAATTCCGTGGACACCCGCATGCTTCGTGGTGGTTATGACCTTCGCTATAACCCAAATTTTACCAGTACTTTCTCCATGAACTCTGACCGGGCAAAACGTGTATTTGTCAAGGTAGATTATGACGGCAAGCATTTCCTCGATGGTGAAACTCGTTATAATGAAATCCGACCTTCTGTAACCTTCAGAATTGGAAATCATATTCACCTAGTTACCCAGTTCAATTATGCCTGGAACAAAGATAATTTACAATATGTCGGCACGACAGACCTGCCAAGCATAAATGCTAATGAAGAATCCTATGTGATGGGTAGAATGCGACAAGAAACTTATGGCTTTACCTTCAGATTACAAGGTAATATTACTCCGGATTTATCCATTCAATACTATGGATCGCCATTCACTTCAACAGCGCAATACGACCGTTTTAAATATGCAACTAATACCCTATCCCGTACCTATTCCGATCGCTTCCAAGAGTTCGCGGCAGACCAAATCTCCTATGCGGATGGATTATATACTATTGGTTCAGGAGCAACAGCCGGAAACTTCAAAGACCCAAACTTTAGTTTTAATGAATTCCGATCAAACCTGGTCGCCCGTTGGGAATACCTTCCTGGATCAACCCTCTACCTCGTATGGGAACATAATCGCTCTGGAAGAATGCCTGTCTATCAACCCGGATGGGGAAATAACCTCGACAACATCTGGGGAATAGCCCCTACAAATACATTTATGGTAAAAGTGAATTATTGGTTAGGATGGTAAAAAACACAAATACATTTATGTTAAAAGTCAATTATTGGTTAGGTAGGTAAAAAAACAAGGCGGACAAAAATCCGCCAGCATATTTTTCTTATATCGCAGTCTCTATACTAAATACTAACTACTAAATACTAAGAAAGTTACTTTCGTTTCACATACCTACTTACCCCCCTCATCATCAAAATGGTAATAATACTAATTACCACAACGATATAGCCTAAGGTCGTATAATGTTCAAGAGGGCTTTCATTGGTTTTTTGAACAATGATTAATCCAGCAACAATCGCAGCAATTCCGCCTGACATCTGCTGTAAGGATGCACTAACACTCATAAAAGCACCACGATCCTCTTTCTCCGGAACTGCTGAAACCAAAGCTGAAGACGGTGTTACCCGACTTAGAATCCCCATCATCATCAGAATATTTAAGACCACCACCAAAGGAAACGGCGTCGGTCCTAAAGAAGTATAGATCAGCACCATGATCATCATCCAGATGGTAGCAATTGCAAAGATTTTGAACTTATCAAAACGGTCACTCAGCGTACCAACCAATGGCATGATAACCAAGGATGCAATCCCCGATACCATAAAAAGCTGGGGTAATTGTTCATGGCTAACATGTAAGTTATTTACAGCGAAAACCGAACTGAAAGGCATCATCATAAAACCACCAATGGACAATAAGGCAGTAGCTAGAAAACCAATTCTATATTCTCTCTTGGTAAAAGTTCCCCAAAGATGCTGGAGTGCAGATTGTTTCTTCTGCAGTCCAATATGATCCGTTATAGGTTTTAATTTCAGGAAAATCAAGATCGCAATAAATACGGCAAGAATAGCAATCATTAAAAAAGCACTTTGCCAGCCCCAAGCATTCCCAATATACAATCCAATAGGGATACCAAGAACCTGACTTGCCCCAAAGCCCATCTGCACAAAGCCCATCACCCGACCACGCTGATCCAATGTGAATACATCGGTAATAATTGCCATTGAAATCGATCCGATCACACCACCGAATAAACCAGTCACCACCCTAGCAATTACCAACATGGTATAATTCGTGGAAAAACCACAAAGAAATGTGCCGATAATAAAGCCTGAATAAAAGAAAAGCAATAATTTTTTCCTGTCAAAGCGATCCGCAAATCCCGCAGTCAATAAACCTGAAATACCAGCACTAAATGCATAGGCAGAAACAGCAACCCCAAATTGCGAGGGCTTCAGGTCAATAGCTTTCATCAGCATATCACCCATGGGCGACATAATCATAAAATCTAAAACAACCGTGAATTGCGTAAATGCCAGGATAAAAATCACCAATTTCTGATAACCAGATAATGGCGCCTTTGTCAGGTTTTCCATAAGTCGATTCCCTTTGTAAGTGTAATTCAGCTAAAAAGCCGAGCAAATGTAGCTATTGAATCGAGTAATTAAGGATTGGTATTAAAATTATGACAATAAATTCTTATAAAATTAATATTCTATATTATCAATAGGTATTCCCTTCCTATTTCCCTCCCCCTTCAGCTTCCCCCTACAAACTACTAAATACAATTCTTATCTTTGCGCTATGTCTACAGGGTTAATTTCACAAGATACTATTATTGCCTTAGCTACCGCTCCAGGTGCTAACGGCGCAATTGCGGTTATTCGTTTGTCAGGTTCTAAAGCCATTACTTTGGTAAATGAGGTCTTCAAAGGCAAAGACTTAACAAAACAAGCTTCGCACACCGTTTATTTCGGTACTATCCGAGATGGCGATAATATTATCGATGAAGTATTAGTTACCTTATTTGTGGGACCCAACTCCTACACCAAGGAAGACACTGTAGAAATCTCCACACATAATTCCGCTTATATCATTGAGCGAATTATAACGCTATTGATAAAAAAAGGAGCTCGTGCTGCAAAAGCAGGTGAATTTACCTTAAGAGCATTCTTAAATGGTGGAATGGACCTTTCTCAAGCTGAAGCAGTAGCGGATCTGATTGCGTCCAACTCAGCAGCATCTCACCAGATTGCCATGCAACAAATGCGTGGTGGATTTTCAAACCAACTTAAGAAATTAAGGGAAGACCTAGTTCATTTTGCATCCCTGATCGAACTGGAATTAGACTTTGCCGAGGAAGATGTGGAATTTGCCAATCGCGATCAACTAAAATCATTAATCCAACAAATCCATTCTGTCATTGCAAAATTAATCCGTTCCTTCGAGCAAGGTAATGTCCTTAAAAATGGTGTTCCAGTAGTTATTGCCGGAAAACCAAATGTTGGTAAGTCTACCCTACTCAATGCCCTATTGAATGAAGAAAGAGCAATAGTTTCCGATATTGCCGGAACTACACGAGATACCATCGAGGATGAAATCAATATTCATGGAGTAACCTTTAGATTTATTGATACCGCTGGGATCCGTCATACCGAAGATGTGGTGGAAGCCATTGGTGTAGAAAGAACCCGTGAAAAAATGAAACAAGCCAGATTGATCATCTACCTCTTCGATCCTATCCAAGATCAAATCTCAGCCGTTCAAGAACAAATTAATGAAGTCCAGGAATTAAATATCCCATTCGTCACGATTATCAATAAATCTGACCTCCTGACCGAAGAGCAAAAACAGAATTATAAGGTCTTAAATCCACTATATATTTCAGCAAAACATCAAATCGGTATTGATGAACTCAAAGGCGAACTCCTTAACCAAGTCAATCTCTCCAATATCAATACGGATGATGTTATGGTTACTAATATTCGTCATGTCGAAGCATTGCAAAATACACAAGAAGCATTAGAAAAAGTTTTATATGGAATTGATAGTCCAATAACCTCCGATTTCCTGGCAATGGATATTAGACAGGCGTTGCATCATTTAGGTGAGATTACAGGTACTGTCACAACAGATGATTTGCTGGAGAATATCTTTAATAAGTTTTGTATCGGGAAGTAAACGAGATTAGCAACTTGGAGAAGTTTAAAATTGTCAATCATTAGTATGCAGTTAAATTAACCTCAAGATGTGGCAATATAGCAAACCAAAGACATCTAGATGTTTTACAAAATCTTAAAATATATCAAATGATTTATATATGGAAATATAACAATGAAAGGACTACATTTTACAAAACTGGATAATCCTTTCCTGTTCATAAAAACTCTTCCATAATTTATTTCTATCCACCTTTAATTATTTTGTATCCTACCTGTGAAATATACAGAGTTCGATGACTATTATCAACAAATAAGTGAATTGGAATAGAAATAGTGAATAATATATATTTTCTATGCTTTTCAAGTGCTTATAATTAAGTTCTATTATAATTGCTCGTAAATAAAAATAAATATGGATTATTTACGGTTTAACGTATTAATTATCGAATATATTTAAAGTCTTTTATTAAATATTATTTTAAGTATCGTTAGTTAATAATATTCCTATAAAATATCTCGAAATATTTACTATTTTTAGTGCATATGAACCGAATAAAAGAAGTTCTTGAGGCAAAGGGTATTAAGCAAACTTGGCTAGCAGAAAAGCTTGGCAAAAGCTTTAATATGGTGAATGGATATGTGCAAAACAGGCATCAACCAAGTATTGAAACCTTATATAAAATAGCCGAATTATTGGAAGTGAAAGCAAAGGATCTTTTAGTAGATAAGTTGGAGGGAAAAAATGAGTTATAATTTAGCGTTTACAGCTGGAGCACTGTTGTATAACGAAGCTGTACTATATATTCGTGCAATTGAGGATATAACATCTTATTATTCAGGAGATGTTGTTGTAGATAGTGAGGTTTTAATAACCAATGCTGAGTCATCAAGAAAGCGTATAAAAAGTGAATTGGATAAACGATTTAAACAGATCGACGCAACGTATTTGTCGAAATTTTTTGAGTTAAGTGAAAGCGATCAGCGAATCATTTTGTTTTTAACGATTTGTAAGACTTATTTTATTATCACTGAATTTTCTTTAGAAGTAGTATATAAAAAATGGCTCAATTACGATAACGAATTGGGGACTTACGATTTTAAATATTTTCTTTCATCGAAACTAACAGAAGAAGAGTTGAATAAGATCAGTGGTCATTCACAATATAAATTAGCGCAAGTGGCTGTTAAAATGTACAAAGATGTTGGGATGTATAAGCGACAACAATTTATACCATTACTGCCATCAGATGATTTAATAAACTTGATTAAAAAGAATCGAGATGAATGGTTCTTTCATTGTATTTTATTTACTAAAGCCGAAGAGATTTAGAGGATGAATGATAATAGAATAGACCGAATTTTTAATTTATTGTCGGAAGATGCTTTCAAAGATCCAAATACAGGGCTCTTGTTTTTTCCGGCATATATCTATACATATGATCCTAGAGAGGAATATCAAATTCGTAAAGAGATTAATTTATTAAATGAGCAATTAAAACGACCATCCAATAGTCTGAATTGTATGGTCATTAATATTTATGTTGAATTTTTAACTTTCTTGAAGGAACAAACCTATAATGGAGAAACTCTTTTAGATGATTCATTTAATTATGAATCGGAAGATTTTGAAGGAGCTCAGGAATATCTAAAAGTGAAGGCGCAAGAAGAAGGTGAGTTTTTAGATTATTTGGGACAAAAAATAGAAGGATATTTTAAAGATAGAGATGCTGATAAGGTTTACTTTATCGTATATGGATTTGGAAGTATATTTCCATACCTGCGCGTATCTCATTTTTTAAAAAATACGGAGAAATATATAAAGCATCATAAATTGATTGTATTCTATCCAGGTACATATTCCAATGCGAATTATTCCTTATTTGGTGAATTCAACGATGATAATTTATATAGAGCTAATCATTTAAACCAATTGTTATAATTATACAATTATGATTTTAAAAGAAATTTATGAAAAGGATATAACACGCCATATTAATCCGGCTGTTGTAGTTAGTGAATTAGGAAATGATAATGTTGAGCAGGAAATTAGTGAATATGTGTTCACGAAAGATATTGTTCAAAATATATATAAGTTTTTAAATGCCATTAGCCATAAAAGGGAAGGGAAGACAGGTGTTTGGATTTCTGGTTATTATGGTTCGGGTAAGTCACATTTTATAAAGTATTTATTTTATTGTTTAGATAAGCAAACACGACAGTTAGCTTTCGAACGATATAAAAAATCTTTACAAGATATACAACTGGATGATCTTTCAGAGGTAACCTTGTCGAATGTGCAATTAATTCAAAATAATCTGGATAAAACGACTATTGATGAGATTATCTTCAACGTTGATGCTGTATCGGGTACGATAAAGAATAATAATACGATTACACGTATTTTATTTAATCAACTCAACGCATGTCGTGGATATAATACATTGAATATAGCCGTAGCCTTATTAATTGAAAAGCATTTAGACGATTTAGGCTTATTCGAACAATTTAAAACAAAGATAAAGGCTGTGCTTAATGAGGAGTGGAATAACTCCAAAATTAGACATACCATTGAACGACACTTAAGCAAAGTATTAGATGTAGCTATAGAGCTTGATCCTAATCTGGATAAGGCATCCTTAACTTCAGCTATAAAAGCAGATTCTAACTATAGAATTGATGAGTTTATAGAAGAGCTTAAAACGCATGTAGAGGCTCAAGATGCCAATTACAAACTCATCTTCTTGATGGATGAGGTGTCACAATACATCGGAGCGAATACGGACCTGTTATTAAACTTACAGACCATAGTCGAAGAAATAGGTTCGAAAATCGGTAATAAGGTTTGGATAGTATGTACGGCTCAGCAAGATCTTAGAAACCTAATTAATAATACGGAGAAGAAGTCAGAAGATTTCGGAAAGATTATGGGTCGCTTCGAGACTATGATTTCCTTGGATTCGCAAGATGTAGCTTATATCACCCAGAAAAGGATCCTAGAGAAGAATGAAGAAGGGTTAAAAGGTTTAGTTCCTTTTTATAAGGAAAATAAAAGTGCAATAGAAAATCAATTCATTTTCGATCATGATTTATACAATAACTATAAGAACGCAGATGAGTTTTATTTGGCTTACCCATTTGTGCCTTATCAATTTCGTCTGATTTCCGATGTCTTTCATTCTTTCAGTACGGTAGGTTATGTGGGTGAAGGTGTGAAAAATACAGAGCGCGCGATTTTAGGTATCACTCATTACACCGCAGATAAGCAGAAAAATAATGAGCTAGGGTATTTTATATCCTTTGATAATTTTTTCAACAATCAGTTTAGTAAAAACTTGACACATGCTGCAAATTCTATTTTGAATAAGGCATTACAGATTAGTTTTTCAGATGCTGAAGAAAAGGTATTTGCGGATAGGGTGATTAAAGTATTATTTATGATCTCCAACCTAAGCGAAGATACAAGTGTGAATCTACCGGCAACTGTGGAGAATCTTACTTTACTTTTATTGAATGATGTTAGGGAAGTGAAGATGAGGATTCAGGAGCGCATTCAACGTGTTTTAGATACCTTAGTTGATAAAAATATCATTCAAGTTTCAGAAGGGAAATACAAGTTTTTGGACGATGAGGGGATTAAAGTTGCTAATGCTATTGCTGATGCTGAGGTTAAAAGTAATACACGTTTAGAGTATTTCTACAACAGCATCATCAAGAAAGTTGTTAAGCCTGATGCGGCAATAAATTTGGGCAATAGAACAGTTAAAGCAGAGCTATCTATAGATGATAAAATCTTGGTGAATGGAGATGCTTTTAATATACGTTTCATGGTGTTTGAGGGTGCAGATATTAATCAGCTAGCACTTCAAATGGCTGCTAAAGAATTGTGTATAAATATCAATTATTGGTTTCATCAACAGGCTGACTTCAAAAAAGACTTTTTTACCTATTGTAAGACTGCGCAATATTTAGCTGATAATCGTGCTGCAGCTTCAGGTACTAGAGCTAAAACCTTAGAAGAGTTCCATGCGCGTAATGAGGTGCTTTTAAAGGACCTTATTATTCGTTTTGAAAAACTATTTGCTACTACGCCTTTTATCTCCAATCAAAATGTAATAGATGCTACGGAAATAAGTAGTGCTAACCCAGCGCAACGCTTTAATGATATGGTAGATTATCATGTTAAAGCGCTGTATAAAAACCACAGTTGGAGTAATAGCTTTGCGCAAAGTAATAATGATTTGCAAAGTGTTATTCAAGTTGCATTGAAGAGTCCTTCTATGAATTTTGAGCTGAATATTGCGGAGACTGAAGTAAACAATAGAATAAGTATTCTAGGGGATGAGGCTTCTGTAGCGCATTTGGTGAAAGAATTTGAAAAGGCTCCTTACGGATGGCGAGATTTAACAACCCTGCATATACTATTCAATTTAGCGCATAAAAAATACAGACAGATTGAGTATCAAAATGAAGTCATAGATCTTAAAGACTATTATAGCAAAGCCATTAATAGTCGTGATCGAGAGGCTACGCTTGTCAAAAAATTAAAAAGCTACAATCAAGAGGAGGTAGCTTCATTTAAGCAAGCTGTAAAGGATATTTTTATTAGTATTTCTTTTGCGTCCACTAATCATGAGGTGGCTGATTTGGTGAAACAATTTAAAGATGGTTTGAGCTTATTACTAACTGAATCTAATCAGTATAAAGAAGTGTATCTGGGATATCCTTTCGTCAAACATATCAACAGTTTTAATATAGAACTACGCGATGTCTACGAGACGCGCAGCGAGGAAAAGCTAATGCGCTTAGTTGTTGAGAAGCAAAAGGAGCTAAAAACATATCGTGATCTGTATATGCAGACTAAGGATTTCATTGATAGCAATTTTGAAAGCTATCAAGAAATGCGCGACTATGTGTTAGATAATAAGCATAATATTGAAAAAATAGATGCGGAAGGTGATTTGCAAGGCTTGCTTCAGTATTTCAGTACAGATGATCAGCCTGCTGAACAATTTCCAATTATTCGTAAGACGAATAGGAAGATTAAGCAAGCGCTAGAAAAATATGTTGCTGAATTGAAGCAATCGGTACTAACGCAATACGAGGAAATTTTTGAGGAGCTAAGGTTTAAGCAAGAGGAACTAGAGCTAGAGGAATCGCAGTTAACCACTGACAAAAGCTATAAGCTAGCCCAGATTGAGAAGCTGAAACAGATTAATGATCTTGAAATTCAGGAATTAAAAGCTAGCGAATTCAGATTGGATAATCTGAAAAGACTACAGGACGCGGCTGCTAAAAAGCATGCTGCGGATATGGGCGAAACCTATCAGCCTAAAGCTATTCAGACAGTGAATATTTCGGCATCTATTATTGCAGGAAATACTATTGATAGCCCTGAGCAGGTAGATGCATTGCTCGAAATCCTTAGAAATAAATTGATGGTGGAGCTTGGTAAAAATGGTAAAATCTTCTTGACTTAATCCTGACTTTTGATGAATACGAACAAATTAAAATTTTTTGCTAAAGCAGCGCGTATACAGTTGTTAGATACTGTGAGCAATCAAATATTATATTGGGGTTTTTCTACTAAAGGAGAAGTCCTGGAAGAACCACAAGCGATGCAAGGTGGTTTTATGCACCGCTCGGAAGTGTACAATGACAGTACGGTAGTGCCGAAATGGAACCGCCTAAAGGAGAAAATTACAGCTAATAAAGAGGCTTTTAAAGACGTAGCGGAGGAAGCTGCTTATACTTGGTTCAACCGTTTGGTGGCGATTAAGGTCTTGGAAGAAAATGGTTTTATCGAACCTTTCTTGCAATTTGCTAAAGGCTCACAAACACCTGTGGCTTTGCAAAATGCCAAGGCTGGGAATCATGCGGTAACACATTCGGTATTGAAAGCGAATCTGCAAGCGGCCTTATTGGCGAGTCAAGAGGAAAAGGCTTTTCATATTCTATTGATCAATTTCTGCAACCAACATCCTTTGTTGCGTGAGATTTTCGGTCAGGTGAATGATTATACGGAATTATTGATTCCGCATAATTTGTTAGCACCGGATTGTATCTTAAAAGCTTTAAACGATGAAGAGCAGATTTCAGCGACTGATTTTACTGAAGTGGAATTGATCGGTTGGTTGTACCAATTTTATATCTCCGACAAAAAGGACGAAGTGTTTAGGGGTTTTAAAGCCAATAAAAAAGCACGTCCCGAGGATATTCCTGCAGCAACGCAAATCTTTACGCCAAAGTGGATTGTAAATTACATGGTCGAAAATACCGTGGGTAAAATTTATTTGGATTTTGAAGAGGATTCTGATTTGAAATACCAAATGAAGTATTTGGTACAAAACGAAACCGATGGCAAAGGAGCTTTGATTGATGATATCGAACAATTAACGCTGATTGATCCTGCATGCGGGTCGGGGCATATCTTGGTGACGGGATTCGAGTGGTTGTACAAAATGTACCGCGAACAAGGGTATTCGGCTAAAAATGCAATTGAAAGCATCTTAAAACACAATTTATTTGGTTTGGATATCGACGATCGTGCGATGCAATTGGCGCGATTTGCCGTTTTGCTTAAAGCGGCACAACAACTGCAGCAGGTGGATGCGAGTCAAGCTATTGCCTTGATGAATAATCCTGTGGAAGTGATCCCGCATATTTATGCTTTCCCAGAGAAGCGTTCTTTTCCATCGGAATCGGTGGCAATCTTTACACGAAACCAACAAGTGGCAGAGGTGTGTAAAGCCTTTGAACAATTGCGTGATGGGAAAAACATCGGTTCGGCGTTAAAAATAGAACTAAGCGATGCCGCACGCGAAATTTTGATTGAGCAGTACTACGACTGGAACACCAAAGCCAAACAAGGAACTTTGGACATTGAGGAAGTAGGCGTTTGGCAACAGCTTAAAAATTATGTAGAAGTAGCTTTGGTGCTCAGTAAAAAATATGCTGCTGTAGTAGCCAATCCTCCCTATATGGGGCAAAAGTCCATGAATGCGCAGTTAAAGGAATATGTGAATAAACATTACCCAATGACGAAAGCGGATTTATTCGCAGTGTTTATGGAGGTGACGCTGAATTTGACGCATCGCGAAGGTTTAATGGGAATGATTAACCAACATTCTTGGATGTTCTTATCTTCTTTTGAAAAATACAGAGAGCAAATATTAAATCATACGATTATCCAAAGTATGTTGCATTTAGGGCCACGTACTTTTGAAGAATTATCGGGCGAGGTGGTTCAATCTACGGCATTTGTTTTCGAAAATAGTACGCCTAAGGATGCGAAGGGTTCGTATTACCGTTTATTGGATTATAAGTCGAATAGTGAGAAGGAAGAACAATTCTTAAAGAAGAATAATTTTTACTCCAATATCCCACAAACCAACTTTGATAAAATTCCTGGAAGCCCGATTGCGTATTGGGTGAGTGAGAAAGTACGTGAAATTTTTAATGATAAAAGTATTGAATCTTACGCAAAATGTAGAAAGGGGCTTACTACTTCTGATGATAACTCTTTTATAAGAAATTGGTATGAAATTAATTTCATAAAATTTGGGTATTATGAATTAATGAAAAAGTGGGTACCAATAATTAAAGGTGGTGGGTATCGAAAATGGTCAGGAAATTTTAATAATGTTATTAATTGGGAAAATAATGGTCAAGATTTAAAATCTTTTAATAAATCATATTTAAGAGCTGAAGAACATTATGGTAAGGAATTGTTAACGTGGAACGCAGTAAGTGCAAAATCATTTACTGGTAGATATGTGCAAAAAGGATTTATATTTAATGATGTAGGACCTAGTATAGCAGATTCTATAAATCCTTATATTCTATTAGGATGGTTAAATTCCATTGTAGCAAATGAAATATTTAAAATTTTGTGTCCTACCATGAAATTTGAAGTTGGAATGTTACAAATTTTTCCATTTTCTATTTCAAATGATATAAATATAGAACTTCTATCCAAGTTAAATGTCTCTTTATCCAAAAAAGACTGGGATTCACGCGAGACTTCTTGGGATTTTGAGACTAATCCTTTGTTAGGGATTAGAGAAAAGAGATTAGGGAAAAGTTCTTTAAGGGATAGTTATGAGGCGTGGAAGGCAAAAGTAAGTCAAGATTTCTTCCAATTGCATGCCAACGAAGAAGAGCTTAACCGTATTTTTATTGACATCTATGGCTTACAAGAAGAGTTAACGCCAGAGGTATTATTAGCTGATATTACTATTTTACAAGATGAGTTGGTAGCACGTCGTCAAAAGACTAAGAAAAAGAAAGGAGAAGATGAGGAGTCTTTAGAAGAAGCTAAATTATCTCCAATTTGGAAGGAATTAGAAAATCAATTTAGAAAAGGTCAAGAGGTTAGCTTACCATTTGCTGATGATATCGTGATGCAACAATTGCTGTCGTATTTGGTGGGTACCATGTTAGGCCGTTACCGTTTAGACCAACCCGGCTTACACATTGCTCATCCTAACCCAACGGAGGAAGAGTTGAGTGATTATGTAGTGGAAAATGCAGCTTTACCTTTCCAAATGGCAATTGATGAGGATGCGATTATTCCATTGATGGGATCGGCTTGTGCTTTCCCTGATGATGCCGTAAAACGCGTCGACGAATTGTTGCACCGTATGTGGGGCGATGAAAGTCATACTGAAAACCTAAACTTCTTGAATCAAGCCTTGGGCATGCCGTATGAGAAATGGATGTGCGAGCAGTTTTGGGCGTATCATATTTCGGGAACCATGTACAAGAAAAAACCAATTTATTGGCTATTCTGTTCTAACCCCAAATCTCCACAAAAGTCGGCGTTCCGTGTGTTAGTGTACATGCATCGAATGGATGCGTACACTGTGCAAAAAATTCTACGTAATTACCTGCACCCTCACATCGAATACGTGAAAGGGCAATACGAAGAAATGCACAACAACGAAGCCAACCTAAGCAAGCAGGAGCTGAAGGTCTATGAAAACATGGCGAAGCAAATTTCGGAGTTAAAAACCTACGAACAAGTTTTAAAAGACCTAGCCAACCAGCAAATCACCTTCGATCTAGACGATGGCGTAACGGTTAACTACGCGAAGTTTGAAGGCGCTGTGGCGGTGATTAAGTAAGACTATACCCATTATAAATTATGAGTTATCAGAATACCTCGATTAAACAGATCGTTACCGATATAGAACATAATAAGGCGTACCTACCTGCGATACAACGCAGGTTTGTGTGGCCTCGATGGAAAATAGAAAAATTATTTGATTCTATCATGCGTAATTATCCCATTGGTTCTTTTTTGTTTTGGACATTAAAAAAGGAAAAGGCTAAAGATTATGTTTTCTATGAATTTCTAAAAAATTATGATGAGCGTCATCCTTACAATAAACGCAAAAATGGACATTTTCTGTATGAAGAGATTACAGGTGTATTGGATGGTCAGCAGCGTTTAAGTTCAATTTATTTAGGGTTGCAAGGTACACATATTACGAAGTTGAAAAACTTTAAGCGTAAAAGTAGTCATGCATATCCAGAAACGAAGCTTTATCTGAATTTATTGCATTTACCTTATGTAGAGAATGATCAGCAAGAACTAATTTTTAATAGAGAGTTTAATTTCGAATTTCGCTTTTTGACCGATTCAGATGCTGAAAAGGCCTATACGGATGATAAACAAACTGCCTTTTGGTTTTGGGTAGGTGATATTATAGGTTGGAAGGATGATCCAGAAATAGATGAGCAATATGATATTTTGCTTGCACGATGTACTGATGAGCAGCAAATAGAACTATTTAAAGCACAAAAGCGCATTATCAAGAAAGGCTTACGTGATTTGCACAAACGACTAAATGATCCAGTCATCAATTATTTCAATATAAAAAATGATGATTTAGAAGATATTCTTGAAATATTTATACGTGTGAATAGTGGAGGTATGATTCTGTCGAAAACAGATTTATTATTTTCGACGATTGTAGCCACTTGGGAAGATGGTAGAGATGTTATTGAAAAATTCCTACAGCATCTTAATCAAATGGGCGAAGGTTATAATTTTAATAACGACTTTTTGATGCGTGCTTGTCTCGTTTTATCTGATTTACCTGTCTTATTTAAGGTGAATTCTTTCAAATCTGAGAATGTTCAAATGATAAAAGATCGTTGGTCGGCGATTGTAGATGCACTTAATCATACTGTTAATTTATTAATTGATTTTGGGTTTACTAAAGAGACCTTGGCGTCACATAATGCGATTATCATAGTTGCTTATTTTATTCTTAAAGGCGGAAATATAACGGATCCTACAAGTGTAGAAAATATTCGAAAATACTTATTATATGCCCATTTGAAGAATATCTATGGCGGTCAAGGGGATCAGATTATCGCTGCTTTACGTAATATAGTCAGTGATAAGGAATCCTTCAAATTACAGCATACTATTTTTCCTTTACAAGAAATGTTAGGAACCAGGTTAGCTGCTAATAAGTCATTAAAGATAGATAGGGAGGATATTAATGATTTTATGAACTATAAATTAGGACATAATTCTTTTTATATTTTGTCCTTACTCTATCCTAATAATCGCTATTCAGAAGTCTATTATCACCAAGATCATATACACCCACATGCAGGTTTTAACGCTCATAATTTTAGTGAACTATCTCTTACTGCAGAGGAAGCTCAAGAATGGTTAAAGCTTAAAGATTCGGTTCCGAATCTTCAATTGTTAGAGGGGAAACGTAACACATCGAAAAATGATAAATCATTAAGTAATTGGATTCATGGGAAAGATAGCGCTGGAGCTCTCAACGTTCCTGATATAGTAAAGTATTGCGTAGATAATTATATAGATTCTTCAATAGGTTTTGAGTTCAAGGATTTTATTCGTTTTTATGAATTAAGGAAGCAAAATTTGATTAATCGATTAGAACAAATATTGCTGTAGTGTTTTTTATTGTAAGATATATACCCAAACTTTATGCGCACTACAACATTACGAGTGTGCAAATATCACATCATACAGCTGTGAACAAATATTTCAAACAATGCGTCTATTACGTTTGAGTTATGCAGAAGCTGAGCAAATGTTTAAACGCATGATATTTAATGTGGTAGCTTGTAATTGTGATTATCACACTAAAAACTTTGCTTTATTGAAGGATGCTCAAGGAAAATGGTAGTAAGTATCAGCATTTGATATTTTTTTTCGCATATCGTCAAGATAGTTTATGGGTGAGTCAGCATAATTTAAGTATCATCGGTAAACTTAAAGATTTTGGATTTGAAGATTTGATAACAATTGCCGAACAAAACTCTATTCGTAATACAGAAAAATTCTTAGAGCAAGCACTTTAATTGGTAAAAGATTGGAGTAAATTTGCGGAAATGCTTCAAGTTGAGAGATTATTGGCAAAGCAAATAGATAGGGATATAATCAAGGAAATGAAATGATAATAGATAAAATACGTAATAGATTTAAAGAAATTAGTACGCCTATACTTTTATTCTTTGATGGTGAACAGGAGTATAGAGAAGAAGTATTAAATATTATTGATGAAGAATTTAAGGTATTAGAAGTAAAAGACAATTACTTTCGCATAAAATATGAGGTAGAAATTTTGAATGCCAATTCAAAATTTCTATTGTACCATCCGTTTGAGCGTCCCAATGCAAAAGGCTTGAAAGATTATCCTTTAACGGATTTATTATTTGCTAATGAGGAATTACTCGTGGATGAGTCTGGCGATATCATAACAAAATATGCTATTCATCATTCGCATGCACCGTTATTAATGCAATATAAGCGTTTTGTAAAGGCTAATAAGTATCAATCAAAATTATTGCCCGTACTAACAGCCAATCCTTTTAATCCGTATAAATTTCAGAATGCGATTATCTCTTTTTTATTAAACGAGAAAAAAGTTGGTAAAGATAACTTCAATTTGATTCGCATATTCGAGATTTTAAATGAATCTGCAGAGCAATGGGAAAAGCAAATTAAAGTTTTGCAAAAGGAAAAGTTAGTCGATATCGTAATAGAGCTTATTCACAAAACGACACATATTGAGGTTCAAGATATAACGGCTGCTAGTTTGCAATCTTTATTTTTAAAGCTAAAATATAATGCCTTAACGCGCTATATAAAAGATGTAAGTGCGCAAGATCCATATAAGTCATTAAAAATAAGTGATGAAATAACCTTGTCAAAGATGGAGTTATTCTTCAAAGAATGGCAGGATGATGTACATAAAACAGCATCCTTGGAGGCTGTATTGCAAGGATTAGGTTCTTCATTGGATGAAACAAAGGTAATAGCTGCCTATGGAACTACGGTGGAGTTTGGTTTGCAAACGAGCCATATTGTACAGTACGAACTGGATCAAGTGGCAGACATTGTTAATGATAAACCTGCTGAGGCATTAGAAATAATTTCAGGCTGGCAGATAGATCAGAAACTTGTAGAAAGCTTTGGAGTTCCTATAGATTTTCTAAAAAATACGGCTAAGTTTTATAATTTAAGAAAGAACTATAGAGATTTTGATTTCAATTATATTGAGGATTATATTCAAAAATATGAATCCGAAATATTTGGTTTAGATAATTATTATAGACAAGCCTATACAACTTATCAAACCCTTGATCGCGAGCAAGATGCTCATAGCTATCAGGCTGTATTTATGCGTTTAAATAAAGATTATGATCAGTATTTGATTGACTTAAACCAGTCTTGGTTAAAAATATTGACTGAAAAAAAATTTGATTTAAACCAAACGCAAGTTCCTAAGCAGTATAATTTCTATACGGACTTATTAGCTGCTAATCCTCATAAGAAAGTAGTCATTATTTCAGATGGATTTAGATATGAGTTAGCAAAAGATTTAGTATTAGAGTTAAAATCTGATATTTATAATACTATTGATTTGAAGGGAATGTTAGCTTCTATTCCTTCTTATACTAATTTAGGGATGTCTAATTTATTGCCCAATTTGGGGATAGAGGCTGTAATAAGTACTGACTGTATTGATTATAGCATAAATGGTGTAAAGACGAACAGCAGCAATAGAGAGAAAATATTGAAAATGTATGAGCCAGATTCCTTAGTGCTAGACTATGCTAATTTTATGCGCTTAAGTATTGCCGATCAGCGTGAAGTGTTAAAGCCAGCAAAACTGATCTATATCTATCACAATTGGATGGATAATATTGGCGATAAACGAAGCTCTGAGTATTATACGTTTGAAGCTGTAACGCAGTGTATCGATCAGTTAAAGCTATTGATTAAGAAGCTCTATAACAGCTTAAATATATACAATGTGTATGTTACGGCTGATCACGGCTTTTTATTCAATTACAATGAGATAAAAGAAAACTCTAGACAAGTATTTCCAAGTGTAGTTACTTGTTTAAAAGAACATACACGATTTTGTTTAACAAATGAAAGTATTAAATCGAAAGATGTTTTTCAACTTGCCTTAAGTAATACGACAAATATTGAATCGGATGTAGCTGTAATCTTACCTAAGGGTATTAATCGATTTAAGAAATTAGGTGGATTTGGTGTACAATTTGTTCATGGCGGAGCTTCTATTCAGGAGTTAATAGTGCCAGTCATGTCACTTTCTCGAAAGCGACATACGAAGCATGAAAACGTAACGTTTAAACGTTTTGATCAGCTGAAAACATTAGCTACAAGTTCTGCGAAATTTAAATTGATTCAAGAACAAGCTGTAGGAGACAGTTTTCAGGCAATAACACTTAGTATAGGTTTGTATGATTTAAATAACCAACTCATTTCTAATGAGGTGGAGATAGAGTTAAATGCTGTGTCACAGCAACCCTCGGACCGCATATTTGAGTTTAAGCTCGAACTTAATGCTACTGGTTCATTGGTTAAATCAGCCTATTTAAAAGCATACAATAAGAAAGATATAGAGCAATTAAATCCTATATTAAACGATTTAATTAAAATAAATACCTTAACCGAAATTGATGAATTCTAATGAAAGTGCTAGATCAAAAAATAATTGAACATTTTGAAGGTAAAGTAGTAAGAAAAGATCTAACTAAATTGATAAAAGGTAATGCTGTCGTTCCTTCTTACGTTTTGGAATATTTATTAGGTCAGCATTGTTCTACAAATGATGAGGAAATTATCAAGCACGGTATAGAGAAAGTAAAATCAATTATAGCCAATCATTTTGTACACAGAGATGAGGCGGAAATAGTAAAATCTACTATAAGGGAAAAGGGTAAACATCGCATCATCGATAAAATATCCGTAAAACTTAATGACAAGGCAGATCGTTACGAAGCACGATTTAGTAATCTTGGTATTCAAGCCATTCCAATTGCTGACAATATAGTAAAAGCTAATCCTAAGATACTTACTGAAGGTGTTTGGTCTTTAATCAATTTGGAATATTTTGCTGTTGAAGAAAGAAATATGCCACCTTGGATTATTGAAAGTGTGAAACCTATTCAAATATCCAATGTAGATTTGAGCGATTATAAAGCTTTGCGATCTCAATTCAACACAGATGAGTGGATGAATTTGTTAATGCAATCCATTGGTTTAAATCCAGAGGAGTTTTCTACTCGATCGAAATTAATTCAGCTAAGTCGACTGATTCCTTTTACGGAAAACAATTATAATTTCATCGAATTAGGTCCGAAAGGCACTGGTAAGTCTCACATATATTCAGAGTTATCACCACATGGTATTTTAATTTCAGGAGGCGAGGTTTCAAAAGCGAAGCTTTTTGTAAATAATTCCAATGGAAACATTGGTTTGGTAGGCTATTGGGATGTGATTGCCTACGACGAATTTGCTGGAAAAACAAAGAAGGTAGATCGTGGCTTGGTAGATATCATGAAAAACTACATGGCGAATAAATCCTTCTCTAGAGGTACGGATGTTTATCAAGCAGAAGCGTCTATGGTATTTGTAGGGAATACTGATCATTCGGTTTCGTATATGTTGCGAAATTCACATTTATTTGATGCATTACCCAAAGACTATCATGATACAGCCTTCTTAGATCGTATGCATGCCTACATACCAGGATGGGAAGTTTCAAAATTGCGCAATGAGCATTTTACTTTTGATTTTGGATTTATAGTAGACTATTTGGCAGAGGTACTTAAAGCCTTACGCAAAGAAGATCATAGCAAGTTGTATCAGCAGTATTTTACTTTATCGAATAGTATCACGACGCGTGATAAGACGGCGATTGAGAAGACATTTTCAGGCTTGCTTAAAATCATCCATCCTGATCTGAATGTTACGGAATCTGATGTGAAAGTTTTATTGGACTTTGCTATTGAGTGTCGGAAGCGGGTGAAGGATCAGCTAATCAAAATGGATGAAACTTTTAATGATGATCCTGTAACTTTTTCGTATATAGATAGCTCGGGCGAGGTTAGATATATTCAAACCTTAGAAGAGATTGAATTTGGTCAACCCGAACGACATGCTTTGCCAATATATGGTAGTGTTAATACTGTATTAAATGCAGCAGAATTAGCTATTCCAGATCAGGTGAAAAAGCCCCTATTATCAGCTAAGACTGTTAACGTTCGAGAGAATCAATCTAATATTAGTTATGAAAAACTGTTTGGCGAATATTTAGATGGGGTGCATCAAATCAGTATTGTTGATCCATATATTCGATACCCTTATCAGGTTCGAAATTTGATGGAGCTTGTTCGTTTGATATTATCTAAGCGGACAGATGAGGAGACCATAGCTATTCACCTTAAGACCTTCAATACGGACGATAAGATTCCAGAGATGATAGATACTTTCGACGAGTTGAAGGATTCCTTATTGGATATGGAAGTGGATTTCAGTTATGAATTTGCTGAGAATATCCATGACCGTAGTATCACTTTGGATAATGGATGGGTAATATCTTTAGGACGTGGTTTGGATATCTGGCAGAGAACAGGAGGTATGCTAGACTTCGCCGAATACTACCAAGAAAAGCGAATATGCAAGGAGTTTAATATGTTTATAGTTAAGGGGGGATTTTAAGTGGAAATACTTCAAATATGCATTCCTTTAATAATAGCTATTTTTGCTATGGCTTTTCCTTTAGCTATTAATGAGATTGGTAGCATAAATTCAAAATATAACTCCGAAAAAATTCTTGAGATATTTAGAAGACAATTCGGTTGGAATGTCTTCTACTATACGCTAATAATTTCTTTGCTTTTAATTGCAATCTATGCGTCAGGACGTGTCTTTGGTTTTACTCTTCGGTTTAATCATCTTTTAATTTGGAGTATCTTTATTATTTCAATTCTACTTTCTGTTTTTCTTATATTATTTGTAAATAATGTCATGACTTATAAGAGTGATATATCTCTTAAAAAGTACTTGTTAGAAAAGGATAATAATAGTTATAATTTTAAGGATGAGTTACTTGATTTGTATATATATTTTCTAAAAAAGGATAAAAGCTATACAGACCACGAATTATGGATATATTTTTCTGAATATTTTTCTAATATTAGAAAAAATAATGCTGTTTCTGATACTGATTTACAAATTATTAATAGATTGAATAGTGTAGTATTGGATGGTACTTCGATGGATTATGTTTTGTTGCAGTATAATGCTTCTGCAGGGGAATGGCTAATAGGTCGACATGAATATAATGGAAGGATTAAACAAAACATCTACTCATTCATTTGGAATAGGCTTAAGCAAGCTCTTTCAATGGATAAATCTTATATCTTGATCAAGTTTTGGATGATTATTTATGATTATATAGATCGTATACCAACTATATTACCAGAACAAAATGAACAAGGAGAAATAATTAACCAAGATTCTGTCAATGATTCAGCTGATGAAATACAAGATTTAATTGATTTCGCTACTGCAATGGGAGGGATGTTGTATTATAAAAATAAGTTACAAGATATTTCTACTATATTTTATTACACCCAAAGTCAACCGCCGGTCTATAAAGCTATCCTACCAGCTAAAGTAAGAGATTGTATAAAATTATATAGCAATTTTTATAACGGTCCAGTACATAGGTATTCTTTGTTAGATACTAAATATCCGTTTCCTGATTTGGTGGGAATCAATGCAGAGAGTACAATAATTGGGAATATTTTACGGTTTATAGTATTAGAATATCTTAGGCTATTTACAATACCATCTACTTATTATGGTTTTGAGCCTTTGGATTATACAGGTTTAGAAGAAGAACATATAAGTAATTTGTTGAGTTTTCATGACTTTTTTTCAGAGAGATTAGCTGAGTTTGTGGCTGATAAAGACTTGTGTTTTCGTATTTTTGGACTTAGGACATTTAGTCAAGATCCTGTAGCATATTTTGATGAAATTGTACGCCATTATGAAGTTACTAATTCTTAATAGTATAAAGTCTTTAGTTATTTAATCTAAAGACTTTATATTTTGAAGCCAATTAATCAATTCCTAGGTCTTTGTGTATTTCACTCATTTCTTTATTGAAATTAATCTGTTCTAAAACTTTTAACTTTCGTTCTTCAGGCAAACAGTTTATACATGTCTCGTATTGAAATGATTTATAAGAATGATTGCATTTGGGGCATAAATCCATACTTTTGATATCCCAGTAATAAGCACATCTTCTACATGCAGTAATGGTATCTTCAAAGGATAGATATTTTATATTGTCCTCAATAAATTTTAAAGTTGCTTCTTTGTCTATTTCATCACATTTACTTGTAGTATAGAGTTGTTTCTTATATCTATATTCAATTCCCCTTAGATGATAAGGGTTAGCATACTTATCCTTTGTTGTAAAGCATTTTTTATCTAGAAATGTGGAATAATTTTCGTTATAATATTGTTCTATGAGCTCTTCTAATGATTTATATATTGGTTCATTGAAGGCATGTTTACAGCAAGTGCAGACATATTTTGGTAGAAGTTTTAGTCGTATCCTTGGACTCCAGGAATTACAATCTGGACAGATTGGCTCTGGCTTATAGTCAAATGTGTTTTTAATATAAATAATGAAATCTTCTTTATTAATCTCAAGAACTTCCCAGTTTTCAATATTGCTGTTTATTTGTTCGTTTTTATGATTGTAGAACTTCTGCGGATGGGAGCGATGTTGTAGTGTCAGATTATCCTTACTATTACAAATTTCGCAATAATTTTTTATGACTAGTTGTCTTCTTTCTTTCCAATCTTTCGTATGCCATGAGCGATTTTTGGTGTTACTATTTTGAACTAAAATAGTGGAGATTTCTTCGATAGATTTTTTATTATTTACTAAGTCTTCTTTTAAATCTTTAAATTGTTGAAGAGATAACATTATGTTTTGAATTAAAATTGTTCATGTACTTATGTTAAATTAATTAAATTATATTAAATATAAAAAATTAGAAAATTTCAATATTAAGATTTTAATTATTCTAAAGACGATTTCTCAGACAATAAAATTTTACAAAATTGAATTTTATTTGTATTTATTATAAAATAAAGCATTGATAATCAGTGTTGAGCACTTTTTGTATCGAAATATTCACAATTAAATAAAATACACAACTCCCCTAATTTCTATCAACATAACCTCAAATAATTCCCTCCTTATTCAAAACATCATTAATACTAAAATCAATTATAAATTTACTTTTAATTGCATTTTTTTAGGTAAGCGAAAGCCATTTTAGCACTATTAAACCTATAATCCCCATCATAATTTGAATAATATTAACTAATTCAAAAAATAATCCTATCGCCTTAGGACAGCTTAAAAATCCCTTCAAATACTCAATATTTCTTAATAATTTAAGACTATGAATTGAAAATTTGAAAAATTAATTGCTAACAGAAAGTTAGTTCTAGCAATTTTAGTCTTATTATCAGTTTTAGCTATTTATAGTTTAAGTTATATGGTAGGCGTATTTACTTATCATATTACAAATTAAGGCTTAATTTAATGTAGGGATTAGTTTAAACGATCTATTGATTAAAAGCTATTAATTCAATTTAATGAACCAATCAATTTGAAATCTCATAAAAAACATGAAGAATCTAACCCTAGTATTCCTCCTTTTACTTTGCTCAAAATCCTATGGACAAATTGATTCGACTTTAATTTTCAGAAAAGCTGACAACATCATAAGATTGATTGAAAATAATAACATTGATTCCCTAATAATTAATAGTACAGAGTCAATTAAATGCATTCTATGTGACGAAGTTGGATTAGAGAAAAACATAGATTCTAAAACATTCTTTACCCAAAAGATGCATGAAATTTTTACTCCAGAATTAGTTTCCAAGTTAAAGAAAGCTCCAAAGTCTATTGCAAGGCAAATTGAACCAGCTCCTTCATATATAGTGTATTATAAATTTATTTTAAAAGATGAAATTGCTCCAAGCCATGGAGGTGTCGACTTTGGAATTTGGTTAGATATTAATAATAATTTGAAATTTACTGCAATTGATACTATTCCTTAAGGAATTTTATCTACCTACCTCCTACCCATTTTGATTTAGATCTTATTAATTCCCCTACTCTCCTATTATATTCTCAACTCAAATAATTTTACCTCTACCAACCACTTTAAAAGAAAATCAAAACTATACTTTTAAGGAATAAATATCCTACACAACCTTTTTTTTAGAACCTCTAATAATATAATAAAACCTTATCTCCCATTAAAGGAAAAATAAGGCTTTTTTCGCTTCGTATATCCCTAACTATTTCATTTTAATAAAATACAATCTATTCCTATCTACATTTTTTGTAATTGGAAGAATTTTCTGTGCAAATCCACTATTTCCATTATCAACAACCCCAAAATCATCATCATTAGAAATTACTAGAATATTTCCTTTAAGCATTGTTAAGCCCTCTGCCTTATCATGAGGATAAACTTCAGATAGGTCTTTCAATAAATCAATCGCTAAAGTTTTTGTTACAGGTGTGATGCCAGCAGCAGCCAATCCAGATTGATCTTTTAGCTCTTCAACAGTTTTACCATTGAACAATTTCCCCGTTGTTCCATTGGAGGCATCAGAAATATCAGTCGCTTTGCTAATATCTATTTTGAATACTTTTTTGAAAAGAGCCGGCTTACTTGTATCTCCTCCATAGAGTCCATCCCTTTCCAAGGTTAAAAAAGTCGTATTACTTAATGCCAAAATTTCACTAACGCCTGTTAGCGAAGGATTATCCATCAAGTATGCATATTGTTTTGTTGTTCCAGTTGCGATTTCAAAGGTTAAGATTCGGATAACCACGGAACCGGATACAGCAGCTGAACTAGGATTATACAACGGCGATTGCATAATTCCGACCAAAGTTTTACCATCTGGGGTAATCGTTAGCCCTTCCATGCCTCTATTAGCACGACGGTTTGCAAAGACCGCAGGAATCTTACGCCCACCAAAGCCCGTCCCAAATGGGTTGATACGCTCAATAGTTTTGCCATTAGCATCCGTATGAACAATATGTGGTCCGTATTCATCCGAAATCCAGAATGATCCATCAGCCGCAATAACCAAACCTTCTGAGTCAATTCCATCAGCTGAAGTAGCTAATTGCTTTCCTGTCAAATCGTATGGAACTTCTCCGGTAGAACCCATTCCAATAGGGTTTGGAAGTCCATTTAACTTTACACCTTTTTCGTTTTTCAATTCAATGACCTTCTCCAAAACCAATTTTCCATCTTTCAATCTGAATTTTCCAATTTGCGGTGCAAAGTCTGCTTTTCCAATAATAATAGAAGTTTTTGCTTGGCCCGCCACATTGGAGCCTCGGTCCGTCATCATGTAAAATACTTCCGGATCATTGGGGTCAGCAGCAACTGCCGAACCAAATCCGCCATTATAGACTTTCACACCTTCAGCGGTAGTCATTAATACATTCGGCGTTTCAACTTCTGCCATTGCAGGGTAGTTTACAACTTTGGTCTTGTTGGGATCTTGATCTTTTTTACAAGATGTTAAAGCTGCGATTAAGGTTAACGCAGTCGTTAGTGTGAAGATTTGCTTTCTCATCAATATAGCTTAATAAATTGGCACAAATAAAGATGTTGAACATGAAGCAAATGTTAAGTAAAGGTGAATTTTTTATCTCTTATTGATAAATTATTACAAATTGATTTACTTATCGAAAGATTAGATAATTTGAATTGGATATTCTTCAAAATTATGAATTGAAAATATTGAATTAATTGAGCATTAATTCGTTTCCCCTCTATCCTTTTCCTTCCCTATTTCCTTCCCCAAAAAGATTTTATCACGATTAATTTTGAGTAATTGGCAAAAATACTTACCTTATTTTCCATATACTGACAAAACCTATGATAGTTATAAATAATTACGAGGAGTACAAGACTTATGAAGGCAAGGAATTAGGGCTTTCTGAATGGCATCTAATCGATCAACCACAAATCAATTTATTTGCAGATGCGACCTTGGACCATCAATGGATCCATGTTGACCCTGAGAAATCAAAAACTGATGGCCCATTCGGAACTACCATTGCACATGGCTATCTAACACTTTCCCTGATTCCGCATCTATGGAAACAGATCGCTGACGTTAGAAATGTGAAGATGGAAATCAACTATGGAATAGAAAATCTGAAATTCGGGCAACCTGTAAAAGTTAATACTCGTGTTAGATTACATGCCTTAGTAAAATCAATTCAAAATCTTCGTGGAACAGTTAAAGCTACAATCCAAGCTAAACTTATAAGTGAAGAATCTGAAAAACCAGTTTATGTAGGGGATGTAATCTTCCTTTACAGCTTCCATGATTAGCTTCTAACAAGGAATAAATATAAAGGGATTTCAAAACTTCAATTTGAAAATCCCTTTTCTTTACCAATGCTTTCCATAACCTATTATTAATACTCTAATTTAGATTCCGGTTAACCGTAAATTTTACTCTCTCTAATCCTTATTTTTAAAGAATTATATGAACTAAAAATTGTTTACCCCATCCCATGTTAAATCAAACCCAATCCAAATTATTAAAGGATCTAGCTATCGCTCATGATCGGCTTGTTGATTTAAACATAGCGTATACCGATAACTACACTGGGGAATTGGGGGAGTATTATGCAACCAAAGTATTAAACCTGACCAGGTATTCCAGAAGTACAAAAGGTGCCGATGCCTATGATGCGAATAATCGAAGGTATCAGATCAAGGCTAAGGTGGTAAAATCGAATTACAGCGCACATACTATAAAAAGTTTAAACCCCCAATTATTTGACTTCTTAACCATTGTTCATCTGAATGAAAATTTTGAACTAATAGCAATTTATCAATTTGAAAGCCATCCAGAATTAACAACGATAAGGCTATCCCGATCTGGAGATTATAGCAAACAGAAGATCGATATTTCGAAGTTTAAATTATTAAAGGAAGATAGTATTGCTATTCAAACTTTCAACAAAGTTTATCAAAAGGTCATATCCTTAGGGTTTTTGGATAGTTCGAATGTGGTGGGTAAAGTTGGGGAATTAATGGCAGCAAAAAAGCTCAATTTACAGTTGGCAAGCAGCCGTACTCAAAAGGGATATGATGCAATTGACTCGTATGGCAAAAAATATGAGATAAAAACAAGAAGGGTTTACGACTCTATACGACGCATTGCTGAGAATCGCCGAATTAATAATTTAGTAGGTAAAGAATCGGATTATTTAATTATTGTAGTATTGGATTACGAATTCCAATGCGCAGGAATGTGGTTGTTGGAACCTAAAAACATTATTAATCCAAAATCAGCAAATCTAAAAATTGTAAATACGACCATAGGTGTAAAAAGTATAGTTCCTAGTAAGGTATCCTATTTAAAGGATCGGGAGCCATTTGAAATCCCTGTGAAATCAAGGGGAAGAGCTAAAAATACAGCTCCGAAAACGGAAAAAAATGCTAGACCAAAAACAGTCAAGAAAGAAGCCAAACCATCGAAAAAATATCCTGCTTATCTTTTCGTCCTTCCGACTATGTTTATTTTTTACTTTTTTATTAAGCCGAATTATCCAAGGGAGGAAGCTATATATTATTATATTGGGATTGGTTTGATTGCATTTTATTTCTATCGAAAAGCCAATGCTAAACCTAGGGATATTGAGGACTTAAAGACTCTTTTACGTGTTAAAACCGCAACAGATAAAAAGAAAGAACAGGCAGCCCCTATTCCTACCGAAACTGTTTACAAGAACTATTATATCAAAAATAATGTGCGGATAAATAAGGTTGAAAAACCGGCTCCCAAAATTAATTCCAGAAGGGATGATATTCCTTGGGAATGTGATTGTGATCCATTAAATGGTTGTGACTGTGATCATCGAGATTGCTAATAGATAGATTCAGTGAACCCAAGAGCATTAACCTTCAAATTATCCCTTATCTTCTCTGCTATTTAAGTATAAACAATAGGAATTCCAACTTGAAGAATAATTATCTTCCAAATACCAATCCAAACGCTTTCTGTTGATGGTTTGATTATTAAAATGTGTGCCATATAGTGACATGGATTGATCACTTTCCTGAGCTAACCAATTTTCAAATTCAGAATCTGTATCAAAGCTTGCAACAATGGGATTAGGTCCATAACCATCATTGACCACACCAAGTAAATAAACCTGATTTATATAAAATATGCCTAGTCCACAATAATCACGATGTGAAAAATGAAGGCCTTCATATTCGCCAGGATTTTGTTTGAGTTTATGACAAATCTTGTTTGCCAACTCACTGCCATATAAGGAATTATCTAGATCTTGATAAATAATTGATTCAGAAGTATTTAAGCTCTCGATTTTTATTTTTGGAATTTCCAGTTTCATAGATTGCAATTTAAGACCTCTTTTTAATAACAATATTCTATCCAAATTATTTGAAATGTATTAGAATATTTTATGAATTCAAAATAGAGCTGCTTAAGACCTTTCCATTTTAATACTAAATAGATTATCAAACATTAAAAGTTGTCGATTGTTGGGCCTTATAATGAAAATGATTTATTCTATGCCCAATGCTGATGCTAGAATTTAGGAAAGAAGGTATTTATTGTCCTCAGGGAAGGTTTTATATTGACCCATGGCTGCCGGTGGATTACGCTATTATCACTCATGCTCATTCTGACCATGCTCGAATAGGCATGAAAAAATATCTATGCCATAAATTGACGGCCCCTATATTGAAACTAAGACTTGGCAAAGATATTAAAGTTCAGACTCTGGAATACGCCGAGACCTTAATCATAAATTCAGTTAAGGTTTCTTTATTTCCTGCAGGTCATTTAATAGGTTCGGCCCAAGTTCGATTAGAATCTCAGGGCAAAGTAACGGTTGTCTCAGGCGATTACAAAATACAGGATGATGGATTATCAACCCCTTTTGAGCCTGTGATTTGCCATGAATTTATTTCAGAGAGTACCTTTGGGCTTCCTATTTACAATTGGCTTCCTGTCAGTCAGATAAATCAAAACCTCAGAGACTGGGTAGCTCATAACAAAAGAAATGGAATCAACTCAGTCATCATAGGCTATGCCTTAGGAAAAGCTCAACGAATCATGAAGGCTTTAGAAGGCTACCAAGACCTGTATGTTCATTATGCAATCTCTAAAATCAATACAGCATTTATTAATAGCGGAATTACACTTCCCGCTTATAAGGACATAGATTTTAATAATCGTCCGAAGGACCTGAAAGGTGAAATTATTATTGTTCCTCCCTCCTTATTTGGTTCCAATATGTTAAAAAATATTCCAAATGCACAGACTGCCATTTGCTCTGGCTGGATGCAAGTCCGTGGAGCTAGACGCTGGCGAAGTGCAGATGCTGGATTTGCAATCAGCGACCATGCGGATTGGTCTGGATTACTGACAGCAGTGAAGGAAAGCCAGGCAGAAAAAGTTTATGTAACACATGGATTTAAATCAGTATTCGCCAGATACTTAAATGAAATAGGCACCGAAGCTGAAGAAATAACAACCGCATTTGGAGTCGAGGAAGAAACGGATGAAAACCTAATCAAGGAACAACAATGAAAGTTCTAGCGAAGTTGATTAATGCGCTCGACAGCAGCAATAAAACCAATAGTAAAATATTGGCTATTGAAGAATTTCTCGCGGAATCGACAGAATTGGATAAGTATTGGTTTATGCGTCTTTTTACAGGAAAGAGACCTCGACGTTCTGTCAAAACCTCCATCTTACGCCATCTCTCAGTGCAATACTGCCAAATCCCTGAATGGCTCTTTCAAGAGTCCTATACTACAGTAGGTGACCTCGCTGAAACCATTGCTTTAATCATCCCTCCTGCCCAACATACTGCTGATAAGAGCCTGAACCAATGGATGCAAGAAATAATTGCTCTGAATGGAAAATCAGAAAATGAAATCAACGATTACATCATATCTTCTTGGGAAAGCTTAGGACAAACTGAAAGGTTTGTTTTCAATAAGCTCCTTGGGAGCAGTTTTAGAATTGGTGTATCTTCAAAAACCTTGATTAATGCTTTTGCAAAATATTATGATTTAGATCCCAATCTGGTAGCCCATAGTATGATGTCGGAATGGAATCCGGACCAACTTTCTTTCAAAGAATTTATTAGCGGAGACCATATCAACATTAATCTTTCAGTTCCTTATCCTTTTTGCCTTGCAAATCCTCTTACTCAAGATTTAGAAAGTTTGGGAACAGAAAATGATTGGCAAGTAGAGTATAAATGGGATGGTATCCGTGGTCAGGTTATCCGACGAGATGGCGAGACTTTTATTTGGTCCCGGGGCGAAGAATTAGTAAATGAACAATTTCCAGAATTATTGGAAGCATTAGAATCCCTCAATATAGATTTTGTGATTGATGGCGAAATTGTACCCTATGAAAACAATGCTGTCATGAGCTTTAATCAATTACAACGTAGACTTAATCGAAAGAATATTTCTAAAAAAATGATGGCAGAGGTGCCAATAAAATTTATTGCCTTCGATATTTTGGAATTAGAACGTCAGGATATTCGAACAAAATCCTTAAGGGAAAGGCGCAAAATATTGGAAGATCTTCTATTCAATTTGAACCTAAAGAACTATCTTTTATCAGAAATTATAACGTTTAAGGACTGGAATACTCTCGATAAAATTCGCCAATCTTCAGCGAATATCAATGCTGAAGGATTAATGTTAAAAGCTAAGGATTCGGCATATCAGGTGGGAAGAAAAAAAGGATTCTGGTGGAAATGGAAAATCGACCCAATGAGCATAGATGCTGTTTTAATTTATGCCCAACGGGGAAGTGGTCGTAGAAGTGGGCATTATACAGATTATACATTTGCCGTAAAAGACGGAGAAAAACTTGTAACCATTGCCAAAGCTTATTCAGGACTTAGTAATGTGGAAATTGCTGAAGTCAGTAAGTTCGTCCGTGAGAATTCCTTGGAAAAATTCGGACCTGTCCGCACCGTAAAACCAGAATTAGTATTTGAAATCGCCTTCGAAGGAATTGCAGCCAGTAATAGACACAAATCAGGCGTCGCTCTTCGATTCCCACGTATTGTACGCTGGCGAAAAGATAAACTCCCCTCAGAAATTGATGATATTCAAGAAATTAAAAAACTGATCTAATTCTATCGTTTTTTATTCTTTCTAGTCATTCTTGCCTTTTCCCCACTTCCATAATTATAGGTCTTGCTATTGCTTTCCTTCTTTTTATGGAATGCTCCCCCACGGCTTTCATCAACTTCAACTTTACCCTTTGCATTTGCCGAAGCTTGATAAATCGTCAAATCTTCTGGCAAGGGCATCACTGGAATTTTCTTTCCTAAACTTTGCTCTATCTTCTTAATTTCCGGAAGCTCAATATCTGTGGCAAAGGTAATCGCAATACTTTCTTCTTCTCCATTCTTAAGGACATGTTGTATAAAAGCATCTCTGTTCTCAGGAACTTCAAAATGGAAAATAAATGGAATTCCATCCAAATCAATAGCTTCCAATCCTTCATTCGCAATGATTAGAATTCTACAGTCTGTTTTTTGCCTGAAAATACTGATATCATCAATTCCATAGTCATCATGGAAAAGAGGCTGGTAAATTGCTGCCACACCTTTTTTGGCATGTAGTCTTTCCAATAAATTATGAGCCGTATGTTTGGTATTTACAAAAACAACAACCTTATCAAAAACCTCCTCATCCGACATCAAATCATTCAGCAGGTTTATCTTCGTCGTAAAATTAGGAACCTGATAAAGCATCAGCTCATGGGTATCAAAATTATTCTCACCAAGCTCCTCCACCTCAATAACTGTTGCAAATGGCATGAAATCATCAATCATTAGATGTAATTTTTCATGCTCTACCGTACTAAAGGCAAGGTATTGCACTTTCCCACAGCTCTGTGCCAACTCACGTACATTGGTTTGCATCCCTTGTTTTACAATCTCTTCAGCATCATCAATAATAAAAGTCTCAATTCGATTTAGGTTAAGGCCTAACTTCAGATACACCGCACGAGCACGGCTAGGCGTCGCAACCACAATATCAACCCCCCGAACAAGATCCTCAATCTCCTCCTCCATTGCACCACTCGCTTTAAGGCCCATGATATGCAAGTTCTTATTATTGCTGATTTTATAAAATTGATCTACAATCTCATTAATACGTTCTTCATTCGGCGCCAAGACTAATATCTTTGGTGCTTCATCATCAGTGTACTTCAACCGCATCAAAACCCCTAGAATATAGGTCGTCGTCTTCCCTGCCCCTTCAGGCGCAATACCAATAAGGCTATGCCCACCCACAATACGTGATAGGGTTTTCAACTGGAATTCCTTGGCAATAAAATATCCCAATTGATTCATGGAGTTATAAAGACGCTTGCTGAGTTTTAATTTATCTAGAGACACTGCTGAATATTTAAATGAATTATAAAGCTACAAAGTTAGTTAAATTATTGTCAGCATAAGGCATTAGCCTACAAATAGCCGATCCGGAGACGAATTGACCTGAAAACTATCCCTCCCTAAAACCCCGTCAGCGTTTTCAAGAACCCCGTAGGGGTGACATATTTGTAGAAAATAACATTCATCAACGTACAGCCCCAGCGGGGCGACATATTTGTAGGAAAGAACATTCACCAACATACAGCCCCAGAGGGGCGACATGTTTGTATATATCGCCTAAAATAGATTCCTCATCTTCGATTCGGAATGACAATCTAATAATTACATTAGGTTGAGGTGAAAAGAAGGTTCTTCGGCGATGCCGAAGAACCTTCTTTTCACCTCAACCCTGACACAATTTTTCTGTCATTCTGAGCGTAGCGAAGAATCTATTTTATCCAACTATGGGTAGGTGGCGTATCGCATGCGCCCTTTTTATATCCCACCTATTTGTTCATATCCCTACCACAAACCCGTCAGCGTTTTCAAGAACCCCAGAGGGGTTCCATATTAGTAACCCGATAATATAAATGAATAGCCCCGCCCATATGCAATCGCTAAAGCGATTGCATATGGGCGGGGCTTATTTCCTATACCCTCCTTTTACTAACATTAAACTCCTCTGGAGTTTTTATCTCCGCCCTGCATAATCAAACCCCGTAGGGGTGACATATGTGTAGCCAGAAATGTGTTTACAGACGTACAGCCCCAGAGGGGCGGCATGTTTGTTTCTAGCCAGCCTAACCCGCCCTTACAAAACGTTTCATTTTTTCGATAGGCATTTCGTCCTGCATTATCAAACCCCGTAGGGGTGACATATTTGTAGAAAAGAACATTCACCATCATACAGCCCCAGAGGGGCGGCATGTTTGTATATATCGCCTAAAATAGATTCCTCATCTTCGATTCGGAATGACAATCTAATAATTACATTAGGTTAAGGTGAAAAGAAGGTTCTTCGGCGATGCCGAAGAACCTTCTTTTCACCTCAACCCTGACAAAATTTTTCTGTCTTTCTGAGCGCAGCGAAGAATCTATTTTATCCAACTTTGGGTACGGGCGTATCGCATACGCCCTTTTTATATCCCACCTATTTGTTCATATCCATAGCCTACAAACCCGTCAGCCTTTTCAAGAACCCCAGAGGGGTTCCATATTAGTAACCCGATACTATAAATAGATTGCCCCGCCCATATGCAATCGCTAAAGCGATTGCATATGGGCGGGGCTTTTTTCGTATACACTCCTATTACTAATATTAAACTCCTCTGGAGTTTTTATCTCCGTCCTGCATTATCAAACCCCGTAGGGGTGACATATTTGTAGCAAAGAACATTCACCAACGTACAGCCCCAGAGGGGCGACATGTTTGTATATATCGCCTAAAATAGATTCCTCATCTTCGATTCGGAATGACAATCTAATAATTACATTAGGTTGAGGTGAGAAAAAGGTTCTTCGGCGATGCCGAAGAATCTTTTTCTCACCTCAACCCTGACACAATTTTTCTGTCATTCTGAGCGTAGCGAAGAATCTATTTTATCCAATTATGGGTAGGGGCGTATCGCATACGCCCTTTTAATATTTCACATATTTGTCCATATCCATAGCCTACAAACCCGTCAGCGTTTTCAAGAACCCCAGCGGGGTTCAATATTAGTAACCCAATAATATTAATAGATTGCCCCGCCCACATGCATTCGCTAAAGCGAATGCATGTGGGCGGGGCTTATTTCCTATACCCTCCTATTACTAATATTAAACTCCTCTGGAGTTTTTATCTCCGCAACCCATTAAGGGTTGAACGGCGAAGAATCTATTTTATCCAACTATGGGTAGGGGCGTATCGCATACGCCCTTATTAAATTTCACATTTTCAGCAGGGGCTATTTCCTATACCCCTGTTATTTCGTCAACAACTTATTATTAAAAGCTTTATTAAAGAATAGCAATAAATTTGGCGCTTTATTTTCAGCTAATTTAAAAGGTTGGGATAGCCTAAAATTATCCCACGTCTTATAATCATCAGGCTTCATTTTACTTCGTCGCGCATCAACCAATTCTCTAAATACTTCCCTTGGCGGAGCATCATCATTATCGCCTTTTAATACATCCCAATAACGAGCCGACATGTCTCTATATGATGGAGCTAATGCAAATGGCCCATTAAGATTAGGTAAAGGAAGATTAAAGGTATTACTATATTTTACAGCATTAATCCTTTTATAATTCCCCGCCTCATCTCTTTCTTTTAATCCAAATTGAACCTTGATTCCAGTTGCAAAATCATCATCTTCAGTATGATAGGAAACAACTTCTGATTCATACCATAATACTTTCTTTTCATCAAGAGACCATTTTTTAGCCTCTTCCTCCGCTTGCGAACTCATGCTAGTATTTTCAGAGAGCCTACCTGGAGTCAGATTCCAAAATTCATTCCCTGGACCATGGAGTTTTTCATTCAATAAGTGAAGACGTCCATAGGTAGTGCTATAGTTTTCAAGCTTGGTAATTTTTGATTTCCAACCTTTAACATCTATCGTTGGTCTGGAACCTTTGGTATTCCCTGCTTTAGAAGTTAATGGATCAGCGATCACTTTCCCTGCTTTATCACCATGAGGAATATAACTTACCTCAGTCAAAGGAATATTATATTTTACCATGCCTACCCCAATTATTACTAAATGAGGAACTATTTCTTTGAAGTATTTGTTCAAATCTGATTCTAATTTGGACTTATCTTCCGCATCTTTAATTTTTGCTTTAGTGGTATTTATTTTAGCGAATATTTTCCTGGCTTCAGCTAATGATTTTGATTTCTTTTTATCAGGATTACTTTTTAATTCTTCTTCCTTTTTGTCGAATAATGCCTTTATACTCATCACTTCACTAGCCACCATTAATTCTGCACTTTCCTCAGTGCCACTAAAGAAGATAGCATGTGATTCTCCTTCAATCTCGAATTCTTCCCTAAGACCTAGCCAGCCTTTTACTGCATCTACAGCTTTTCTACCCTTCTCCACCAACCAATCTCCAGCTGCCAACAACTTATCTAGCAGCCAGTCCACCTTCTCATCAATCCATTTATTAGCTTTATCGGCAATTTCCTTTAACTTCTTACCAATCTTACTGGACAATACTTGGTTCGCCAGGAATTCCATTAGCAGTGGTAAGGCATTCTTCAGGTTATTCTCAAATTTCAATGCTGCATTTGCAAAGGTACCGGCCATCACATCGGCCACATTATCCAATACATTCTCAACCAATTCTAGAATCTCTTTGGCTTTTTCTATTGCCGTTTCTACGGCATTGTAAAATGCAACTATCGAATTCACAACAGCCATCACCCCAGTCGGATCAAGCATACTGATTAGCTTCTCACTTACTTTATTGATGATATTAGAAACCAACCAATCAATGGCTGAGTCGATAAAGGTCTGCAGTAATTCTGCTCCTTTATCTCTTATCATCTGGATGATTTCATCTAGACTATGTTCATGTAGGGCAACAATCCATTCCCAGGCTTTCGCTGCGCCACGAGAGATACGACCAACCCATTTCTTCACCTTATCTGATACCTCTTTGCCGCGTTTTTTCTCTATACTCTTGTAAACCTTCTCCATTCCAAAGGAGAAAATACTTCCCAGCATTTTAAAGATTTCGGAGAAACTAAAAGCTTGAGGAATGTAAATCGGACTATCCTTGGCAGCATCAAACAACCATGTAGTAAAACCATCTTTTAAATGAGTCCACTTGCGCTCAAAGAATCCTAAAAACCCTAGTTTTACCGTAGTGAGCATATTGACAAAGAAGACCTTTGGTTTCTCAATAATGGTATCAAATACCTCAAATGCTTTATTGAAAACTTTTACGGCTAAATCCTTAGGGAACTTAAGTGCTTCCAATAATAAATTGAAAACCTCCCAAAGAGCACCCATCACATCGCCATGTACGAACATCATTTCTAAAATGTGCATGGTCTTCTTCTGCATGGTTGCCCAGGCTCCTTCTACATCTTTAATATCTTTTAATAATGGAATATATTTAAAGACATATTTCACAAAAAAGGCAATTATTTTATCGCGGATACATTTTGGAATCCGGTGAAACCAATCGTCCAAAATCAAGAAGGCAAGCTTCAAATAATCGGTCATTGCTTGTCCCACCTTGGTCAATACATTGAAGATAGGTTGAAGGAAGGCTTTGATCCGTGTGAATGCTGATTCTAGACTGTTAATCAAATTATTCAGTTGAACATTTGCCCAAGCTTCCATTTCTTCGACCTTCTCGGTTATCCAATTGACTGCCGAGTTAATAGCTGATAAAAATAAGGAGCTCATATCTCGAGGTATGGATTGTAAGGTAGCCACAGCTGTAATCAATGCCGAACTTATTACTGCGACTTTCGCCTTCAAGAAGTTGCTTATTGTTAGTATTGCTGCATTTAATTGTGGAACTATTACTCCTTGAAATAATCCTCTTTCTTTAATAATCGCATCGCGATCAATTAGGTATCGCCGAATTTGAGAAGCAGCATAGATTATTCCGGTTAATGTGGCTCCAGCAATGATAAAAGGTCCTGCTGGGGAGAGCATCAGGATAATTCCGCCTAAGACCATCAACTTGGTTTTATAAGGTTCTAGTTTTTGCTTAACCTCTTCCCATAGACTAAGAATTTTGCTTTTTACCTGTTCCCATAAGCTATTCTGATCATCACCTTCAAAGCCAATCGCCTGTGCAAACCAATGCCATAGATCCGCATAAAAGTCAATAACGGTTTTAATATGATTCCAAATCTTATCGGCAACCCACTTAATGCTATCCCAGATTTTACCAAATATGCGGGATACAAAATCCCAAATTGGCTTACCGATATCATTCCAGACGAAATCAATAAAGCTCTTTATAGGTGCTAAAAACTCTTTTAATTTTTCCAATGCCGGGTCTGCAACTCCTTCCAGAATTTTCTGGATAAAATCCGTTGCTTCCACGAATGGCGTACAGTCGCCCTGCTTCAATCTCTCAATGGCGGTTACCAACCAAACCTTAAACATGGCAAAATTGGACCTCACCATCGCTATTATGGAGGCTCCCAGTCGAATTGGTTCCGCAAAAGTATCTATGGTAGCATTGACAAATGCGGATACCTTCTCTTTTGCCCAAGTTAAAAATCCCTTATTGCGGAAAATATCATAAATCTCAGGTGAGGCTTCCCGCAGCAAATCCCAAATCGCTTCTTTAGCCTGACTTAATAGAAAGCCATCCTCTTCATCTTGTTTGGCAATTTTCTTATTTGTAGAACTAATACCAATTCCTGGAGCGGCTTGGTTTACTTTATTGGCAGAGGCTCCTGCTGCAGCTGCTTTCTTTTGTTGCACCTGCTTTGGTTGAACCCCTGTTTGTTGAAGGGTATGCGTTAATTCATGCGCCAAAAGATGTCGACCAGCCGGACTATTGAAATCAAATTTCCCCGTATTGAAGTAAATATCATTTCCATAGGCGAATGCCTGCGCGTTCAATTCCTTGCTCATTTGAACCGCATTACTATGATCATGAATCCGCACTTTTGAAAAATCTACCCCAAAAGAGCTTTCCATCTGTTTGAGGATATGATCCGGCAATGGTCTTCCAGAGTTTCTTGAATTTGCTAGCCTTTGCTCTATACTCTGATTATTGGAAAATATGGATGATGCACTGGAATTTACCTTCCTTTGTATAGTATCCTCTTTCTCAGATTGTAGGGGTTTTGTTTCATGACTTACATTGCGATGTTGAAGATTCTGGAGCTCATGTTGTTGAATTTGTTGATTGCGGAGCACCCGACGGTTTCGCAAACGTAATTTACTGGCCTGCCTCCTATTATCTTCCACTGGCGCCGTACTTTGCCCCTCCTGAACCATAGACTGATTTCGCAATTCCTTTCGGCCAACTTTATTCGTGTTTCGAAGCGTTTTATCTTCCTCTTCTTCTTTCAGCCGAACGTTTTCATGTTCTTGTGCCTTTCGTTGCACCTTCTCTTCCTTCTCACATGAATCACATTTTTTCTGAACCAATGGAGAAATAGAAGAACCAATAGATTCACTTCCTTGCTTATCATTTCGCTTTTCTTCCATTTTCTGTACAACGCGATCTGCAGTCGTATCAGCTTCTTTTTCATAATGATCATTGGCAGAACCAACATTCAATTTGGTCTGTACAAAGAAGGCATTGCTTTCCTGTTTTCTCTGGAAAAAGGCGGCATGTTTTGGGCTGTCACTAAAAAAAGAAGAGTCTCCTCCCTTTGAAAAGAAGGAAGTTCTGGATTTGGCAGGACTTGCCACTGATTTAACTTCAGCAGCTTTCATAAGCGAATCGTTAGTTCATCCCCTAAATTTCAATAGGAACCTTAAATTTATCAATAGCTAGAAATAGTCAATTTCCCCTCATCACTCCCTTCTTCTCAGCAGTCGATTTATATCATCCATAGAATAATCGTCTCTTCCGCGGATTCGGATGGGTTTAATTACCTGGTCGTTTTTCAGTCTATAATATGTTGATTTACTAATTTTTAAAAGTTTAATTAAGTCATCGGAATCGAGCAGTTTATGATTATCTGCCATAGTTTTTAGGGGGTTGTTGTGGGAATCGAGTAAGGAGGAGCTTTTCAAAAATTCGTGCTGTGTTCTGGAGATCTCGGTATGGTCGAGCATAGTTTCATACATTTTCTCCAGCAATCTTCGCACCCTCAAAAATTCATTAAAATTTGTCTTGGACGGATCGGACTTCATATATATGGTATTGAAAATAATCAAATCTTCATCCCCTGCACATTTTCTCTGTCACCCAAATTTAACCTTTAATTAAATTTTTAATAAGACATTTATATTAAGAAATCTAAAGTATTATGTTAACTAATTACAATAATCTACCTGAAATAGATCAAGATATAAAATCAGAACTATTAGTTAAAGCATTGAATTAACTCTTATTAGTTTGTTAAAAATGATAAGCATTTTAAGATGCAATTGATTTAGTCAAACATGAAAATAGATTAATATTCTAATTCAATATTTATTCTTTTTTCATAATAACCAAATTCATAAATGCAGCGCACCTACTCCACATTTCAGTCGGACCTTCTTCGAAAAAATTCGAACAAGATCCGAAGGAGGTCCGGAGAAAGTGCGGCTGAGATCTGGTAAATCCCATAATTTAAGCCCTATTCCGGCCGAATAAATCCAAATATATTCCTGAAAAATAAATTGTAATAGAAAGTTGATCAATGAA